>NZ_JBFSUV010000038.1:0-57192 GCF_041467515.1 Vibrio sp. 10N.247.311.12 | reverse complement strand
GACTACTTCTTCTTGAAGATAAAAGCGGCTTTCCCCGGAAAGCCGCGATGAACCTATTTAATTGTTAATTCAACGTGACTTTAAGTGGGCATCTGTCTGCGGGTAAATATCTTTAAGCGCCTTCTCTCAAGCTGATCTCCATTTGTTCTTGAACTTCAAGGTATCACTTTTCTCTATGACTCCTCTCGAACCTCTTATAAGGACTTGTTTATAAGAATGGTAAAACTACGTACAGACACAACTAAAGTCGTTCTCCGTGTGTTTGAGAAGCCCAGTTGAGCAATTTCATGGTTAGTTGGTATTGGGCAGGTAAGGGTTCGATGAGTTTGGTTTATAGCTATTGTAGAAGTTATCTATGGATAAGTAACAGATACAAAAAAGCCGATGCTAGGCATCGGCTTAGTTTGAGACACTTTAAATTAAGCTGGTTGAACTAGAGCGAGCGCTTTACGAGAAACCTCGTGAGCTGCTTTCGTTAAGTTTTGCTTCTCTAGTGCGTCAGATAGGTATCCGTAATCTGAAACATTTGAACGAAGTGCTAGGGCTTTTTCGAAGTGGCTTTGTGCTTCCGCCCACTTCTGCTCTCTTAAGTAGAACTGAGCCAGCGCGCTGTGTGCTTCGGCATTACCACTGTCTTTACTGATTGCACGTTCTAGCATGACCACTACTGGGTGGTGATCGGCTAGATTCAACTCTGGAAGCAACATGTAGAGTTCATTTGACCCACTCTTTGCAATGTTCTCTTTGATCACAGTGAAGGCTTCTGAGTCAGCTTTGCGAGCGATAAGTTGCTTCACAAAGCAGGATACAAGGTGCGAACTTTGTTTCTGTTTTCTTGAAAGCTTGTTCCAATGGCTGATTAAACCTTCGCTACCTTGCTGTTGTGCCACATCATGAAGTAGCCCACATTGTGCTTTCTGTTCTAATTCACGTTGCTCATCAGCTGTTAGAAGTTTGTTCTTAACTAATTTAGGAGTTAACTCTAGCAATGGCTGCCATAACTTCAGTTGCAAGTAAGTGGCTTTTAACAGGCCAAGTACAGCAGTGTTATTAGGGTATGTGCCTTTTAGGGTCGAAAGTGTATCGAATGCAGCTTCGTAGTTTGACTCGCTGATTTGCTGTTTAGCTTTAGTTAGCTCAACCGCTAGTAGAGAGTCGTCCTGTTGGCTAGCAAGCTCGATGTACTTATCTCGCTCACTTGTATTACCTTGTTCGTGTGCCGCTTGAGAAGCGACTAAATAACAAAGTAGAGGCATGTCGTGATGGTTAGCCCAACGAGTTACTTTCTTCTCAGCGCCTTTCCAGTCACCTTCAAGTAGCTTGATAATGCCTTCATTGGTATAACGACGAGAACGTTTCAGCTTACGAACACTGAACCAGTTCCAAGTTGTCGAGCTTGCGTACATAAGCTTTTTAAATAGGTACTCTAAGCCGAATAGAGCCGCTAGAAGAGCAATGACAAAGATAACCAGTGTTGTCACGCTCATCTCAATAGTCTTATTCGCAATTGAGATCAGAACGTAGCCTTGTTGACCAGAGAACTGAGTACCAACAATTAACCCAGCACCTAGAACGAGAAAAAGAAAAATCCAACGAATCATTATTTTTCCTCCGTGGTCATAACGGTGACTTCACGACGTAGGCGCTCACGTATCACATCTGACAACTCATTTTGAGATTCAAGCTTTACAGGGTATTTCACAGAGATGTTCTGTTCACTTAGCTGTTTAATCGCTTTCTCAAATTCAATCACTGAGTTGTTATCTTGGTTTAGATACGCTTTCGACCACTCGCTAGCGGTATTAAGAGCTGCGCTATAGAGTTCACCTTGTTCTTTGTAGACGGCGCGAATCGCGGTTTCTAATTTACCTTTGATGTTTTCACGCAGGTAGAAGTGTTGTTCAGGAGAGAGTAGAGGGATAACTTCGCCATCACGACTACGGAAGGTAATGAAGTTTTCTGAGAAGTCTTTCATCGACGTCATCAGGTTGTTCTGCCAATCATTAATATCTTGCGATACCGCTTTTTTCTCAACAACCGCAGCTTCCGGAAGAATCGCATTGGCAAGCGGCAGTGTATCGACTTGCTGTTGCAAGCTTGTGATACGCAGAACTAAGCCGTCACGGTCGATCAGAGGAATAGTGCGAAGCTTGGTAATGTCATTGGTCATTGATTGACGCAGTGACACTAAGCTCGGGTCATTCAGTGCTGCGATACGTTGATCGGCGCTTTCCATTAACTTGGTTGCGCTAACGGCATCATGCTCGAGGAACAGTTTACGTCCTGCTAGTTTCACAAGGTAATCGGCTTCGGCAAGTAACCAGTCATTCGGGCGGCGACCTTTCACGTCAGCCACTGCTAACTGCAGGCTTTGAATGCTCTTCTGCTGTTGAGATTGCACGACCTGAGTTTTCTCCACCGCGTGTGAGGCTTCCTGGATAGTCTCTTGCTTGATGGTTTGTAGGTCTTTATTTACCGCAGATTGGGTATTTTGAAGTTGTGCTTGAAGAGCGGCTATTTGAGCCGAGTATTCAGCGCTCTTTTGCTGCATTTGAAATGCGATACCGCCACTGAAGATAATTGAAATAGCGATCGCAATAGCGCCTAGTTTGACACCGCGCTTACCTTGCTTTTCTGCTTTCTCTATTTGCTCTTTATGCTCAGCTTGAGGCTGCTCATTTTTAGCGGTATTTGAAGCAGAGGCATCAAGCTTCTGTTCAGGTTGTTTTGTCTCTGTAGAGTCAGCTTTTTCGTTTTCAACAACTACTGGCTGAGTATCTTGTTTCTTTTCAGGTTCAATATGCTCATTATTTTTTTTGCTTGTCATGCTTATTTCCTGTTTCTAGCTAGGGCCGGAGAGCAGCCAGTAATATTTGGTTCGTAGCACTGTGAGTATTGGTCACATTCGAGAAGCCGAGTTGTTGTGCTCGTTCTACAATGCGCTGGCTTGGGACAAATAGATGTCTTGTTGAAAGCCAAGCCAAATACTCATCAGGGGTAATTGAGCAGAGATACTCCAATTGTTCCTGACTAGTGATGACAACTTTGGACGTTTTTTTGTTTATCCATGTTTGATAGGTATTGTGGTCGCTAATAGGAATATATTCTCTACGGTAGGTCTCACAATAAGAGACTTGTGCACCTCGATTGAGTAGAGAATCCCTAATGAGCTCACGCCCACCATTGCCACGTAGTATCAAAATGGACTTATTTTCTACGCCATTAAGTTCAGTAAGTTTAAGAAGATGTTCACTATCACTAACTTGAGGATAGTTTACTTTTTGTTTACAGACTTTGCTTAAAACGTGCGCAGTTTTTTGACCAACGCCAAGATAAAGCGGCGAAGTAGGCCAAATGGATGAGGTTTTTGAAAGGATGCTTTGGGCAGCCGCCACGGCGTGGTGACTGACTGCAATAATGATATCGCTGTTATTAAGCTGGGTGCTTAAATCCGCAGAGTTGGGATTATCCACGATACGAATCAGCGGATGATGGATTGCTTGAACCCCTTCATCCGCTAGTTGTTGGCAAAGCGATTGTCCCTCTGAACCGGGACGAGTCACCAACACTGTCATGATTATTCTTGGTCAACGTAGAGCTTGGTTAAGATTTCTCTCGCGCCATCATCCAGCAATTGATTTGCCAGAGTCACGCCAAGTGCTTCTGCATCTTTGCGAGGGCCAGAGATCTCACCACGAACCATCTTAGAACCGTCCGGTTCACCAACTAATGCACGTAGCCAGATGTTTTCGCCATCTAATAATGAGTAGCTGCCGATAGGAACCTGACAGCCACCTTCTAGGGTAAGGTTCATTGCACGTTCGCACAGTACACGATCAGCCGTGTCTTTATGATTCAGTGGTTCAAGGAGTTTAATCAGACGCTCGTCATCAAGGCGACACTCAATACCAACAGCGCCTTGGCCAACAGCAGGGAGAGACTGCTCTGGTTCGATGAAGCTACGAATACGCTCTTCTAGCTCTAGACGTTTAAGACCTGCAGCAGCCAGTACGATCGCATCGTATTGACCATCATCGAGTTTACCTAGACGAGTACCAACGTTGCCGCGCAGCTCTTTGATAATCAGATCTGGGCGGTATTCTAACAGTTGGCATTGGCGACGCAGACTGCACGTACCCACGACAGCACCTTGTGGGAGTTCGTCGATGTTGTTGTAAGTGTTTGATACGAAAGCGTCACGCGGATCTTCGCGCTCACAAATTGTTACCAGACCTAGACCTTCAGGGAAGTCGACAGGTACATCTTTCATTGAGTGAACCGCTAGGTCAGCACGACCTTCTAGCATGGCTACTTCAAGTTCTTTAACGAACAGTCCTTTACCACCCACTTTAGCAAGCGGAGTGTCTAGGATGATGTCACCTTTGGTCACCATAGTTACCAACTCAACCTCTAAACCAGGGTGAGCAGCTTGCAGTGCATCCCTTACAAAGTATGCCTGCCAAAGGGCAAGAGGGCTTTTTCTGGTCGCGATACGGATTGGTGCTGAATTTGTCATGGTGTTTCCGATATAGGTTCTGTAATAGCCTAATCCTACCATTATGAGGCGAGAATTCTTACTGTTTGATCATTCCATACTTTGATAGCTGAGAGATTTTCATGAGTTCACCAAAATAGTGTGATTAGTATCTCATTTGAAACATGGGCTATTATTAGAAATAGTCAATAAAGAGGACACTACGGCGCCGTGAGTTTAACTTTCTGTCATCAAGGAATTGACCAGTATGACGGGTTCCTTTGCTTTACCATTAAGGGTAAAAGTGTTAAATTGATCACGTTTTGTTGCTCCTTTCGTTCAGTAACTAAACAGAACTGCACTTAACCTCAAACCAAGGACTTACCTTGCAGGCTTACACTCAAACTTTGATTCAACGATTAGACAATCTAAATCAGCAGCGCATTGATCGTGCGTTGGCGTTGATGAATGTGCAAGGCCAGCGAGTATTCAACCTTATTCCCGCACTGCTTCACTTCAATCACCCGATGATGCCTGGTTATTATGACCAACAAGTTCCTTTTGGAATTCGTAGCTTCACGCTTAATGAATTCCAAAAGCAATTTGTCTCTGATACCGAATTAACGCTGGGTGGCAAACTCACCGAGACGGATGAACCAGCAATCCTTGGCTTGTACACCATGGGTAGTACTTCTTCTATTGGTCAAAGCACTTCAAGTGATCTTGATATCTGGGTGTGTGTTTCCCCGGATATGGATGGCGCCTCTCGCGATAGCCTAACCAACAAGTGTCTCTTGATTACCGATTGGGCTGAAACCTTGGGAGTAGAAGCGAACTTCTTCTTGATGGATGAAGAGCGTTTCCGTTCGAACCATTCAGAAGAGATGACCGGCGATAACTGTGGTTCTTCACAGCACTTATTATTGCTTGATGAGTTTTATCGCTCTGCGGTTCGTTTGGCTGGTCAGCGTTTGTTGTGGCAAATCATTCCGCCAGAAATGGAAGAGTGTTACGACGAGTATGTTCAAGGTTTGTGTCAGGATGGCTATCTTGATTGCTCGCAGTGGATCGATTTCGGCAAGCTGAATCGCATTCCCGCTGAAGAGTACTTTGGTTCAAACCTGTGGCAGCTCTATAAGAGTATCGACTCACCGTATAAATCGGTTTTGAAGGCGATCCTGTTAGAAGCCTATTCATGGGAATACCCAAACACCCAACTGCTGAGTATTGATACCAAGCGTCGCTTCTTCGCGGATGAACCGGATCTGTATGGCATGGATAGTTACTATCTGATGCTTGAGAAGGTAACGCGCTACCTAGAGCGTATTAACGACCATACTCGATTGGACTTGGTGAGGCGCTGTTTTTATCTTAAGACCCACGAGAAGTTGTCACGAGATGCGGGCATTGGCTCCGTTGCGTGGCGTCGTGAAGCCTTAACCGAGATGACTAAATCTTGGAATTGGGGACATGAAACCATTGCTGAGCTCGATAACCGCCGTAACTGGAAGGTTGAGCAGGTTAAAGTGGTGCACCATGCACTGCTTGATGCCTTGATGCTGAGCTATCGTAATCTGATTCAATTTGCGCGTCGTAACGACATCACTTCGGCAATCAGTCCACAAGATATCAGCATCTTGGCACGTAAGCTTTACGCTGCGTTTGAGGTCTTGCCGGGCAAAGTGACGCTACTGAACCCGCAAATCTCTCCAGACCTGCACGAACCAGATTTGAGCTTCATCGAAGTTCGTCAGGGTCAGTCGAATAAAGCCGGTTGGTACTTGTATAAGCAGCCACTGGTTGCACACCGCATTCTTGGTCAGCCTTCTCTAGAGCACCATGAGTACTTGAGTAAGTTGGTAGCATGGTCGTTTTTTAATGGCTTGATTACCGAGTCGACACGTTTGCACTCTGTGGTACGTGACGCTCACATCGATATCGATAAGTTCTATCAAATGGTGAGCGACCTGCGTAATACGTTTTCTTTGCGTAAGCGTCGCCCAAGTATGCAAGCACTGGCGAGCCCGTGTGAGATAAGCCAGCTAGCGATGTTCATCAACTTTGAAAATGACCCGACGTCTGAATTAAGTGGTCGTGCATTAAAAGTGGACCTCAAGAACGCCGATATCTTCAGCTTTGGTGAGGAAGGTAAGAGCTTAGTCGGCAGTGTCGACTTAGTTTATCGTAACTCTTGGCATGAAGTACGTACGCTGCATTTCCAAGGTGATACGGCAATGCTGGATGCGCTGAAGACGGTACTTGGCAAAATGCACCAAGATGCTTTACCGCCAGAATCGGTTGATGTGTTCTGTTACAGCAAAAACCTGCGTGGTGTGATGCGTAACATGGTGTATCAACTGCTTGCTGAGTGTATCGACTTACGATTGAAACCGATTGAACCAGAGAAGCGCCGCCGTTTTAAGGCTATTCGTTTAGCTAATAAGATGTTTGGTCTGTTCTTCGAACGTCGTGGTGTGTCGGTACAGATGTTGGAAAACTCGGTCGATTTCTACCGTAGCATCTCAACCAATAAGCTCAAAGGCTCACCTTTACTGATGCTCGATAAAGAGCAAGAGTATCAGCTACCAGAAGTGGTGGATGGTTTTGCGAGTGAGGGCTTGATTCAGTTCTTTTTCGAAGATACCGACAAAGGCTTCAATATTTATGTATTGGACGAGTCGAACCAAGTTGAGGTCTACCACCAGTACAGCGGTGAAAAAGATGAGATGATCGCGAGCGTGAATTCTTTCTACACATCGGTAAAAGATGAGTCGAAGATGTCGTCTAAGTTGATTAACTTTAACCTACCTCAGTACTACCAAATCGTTCATCCTGAAGAAGGCAATTCTTACGTTGTGCCTTATCGTAACGATGCAACTCTAGCTTCTCGGAGCTCAAAGATAGTTAACATCTAGTCTTACTAAGACTGATTGATATTAAAAAAGGAGTGATTGATTCACTCCTTTTTAGTTTTGCTTACAAATGATTAGACCCAATCGATCGCTTCACCTGCGTGCTTCACGCATTCTTCTTTAACCATCTCAAACAGCTCCATGCCCGTCTTTGAACATGTCCACTTGTCGTCAACTAGCTTGAAGTGAAAGCCACCAGATTTAGACGCTAACCAGATTTCTTTCATTGGTTCTTGGCGGTTAATGATGATTTGGCTGCGGTTCTCAAACTCCAGCGTCATCACGTTACCAGTCACTTCGTAATCAATATCTGCCTCTGATTCATCGATAGCTTCTTCGATGTTTTGCATCTGTATATCGACCAGCTGATGAAATTCAGTCTCGTTCATCCTTTCTATCCTATTGCTTTTCCTGAGTGTGGTGCGATTATAGGGGGCATTGAGTTAATAATCACGATATGCAAAATGAAAAAATTAATTGCTGCTCTATTTATGATGTCCGTTATTGGACTTTCTGGTTGTGGTCAAACGGGTCCTTTGTACGATCCTGATGAAGTTCAGCAAACCGAACAATCACAATAAGTGAAAACACGCAGAAATCGTTATTTATAAGGGATAAGAACTTTGGATTACTTCAACTATCAGGAAGATGGCCAGCTTTGGGCTGAGGACGTCGCACTTTCACAACTAGCAGAGCAATATGGTACACCGCTGTATGTATATTCTCGTGCAACATTAGAACGCCACTGGAATGCGTTTGATTCATCGGTTGGTGAGCATCCGCACTTGGTGTGTTATGCCGTTAAAGCTAACTCAAACCTTGGCGTGTTGAATACTTTGGCTCGTTTGGGCTCAGGTTTCGATATCGTTTCTGGCGGTGAGCTAGAGCGTGTGGTTGCTGCCGGTGGCGATCCAGCAAAAGTTGTATTCTCTGGTGTCGGTAAAACAGCCGCTGAAATGAAGCGTGCGCTTGAGTTGAACATTAAGTGTTTCAACGTAGAGTCAGAACCAGAACTAGAGCGACTGAATAAAGTGGCTGGTGAGCTTGGTGTTAAAGCGCCGATTTCACTGCGTATCAACCCAGACGTTGATGCGAACACTCACCCTTATATCTCTACAGGTCTGCGTGATAACAAGTTTGGTATCGCTTTCGACCGTGCTCCTGCTGTTTATGAGTTTGCAAAAACACTCGATAACTTGTCTATCCATGGTATTGATTGCCACATTGGTTCTCAGTTAACGGATATCGAACCTTTCATCGATGCAACCGATCGCCTGCTTGCGCTGATCGACCAGCTACGTGCTAACGGTATCAACATCAAACACCTTGATGTCGGTGGCGGCTTGGGTGTGGTTTATCGTGATGAATTACCACCACAGCCTTCTGACTACGCGAAAGCCTTATTGGCTCGCTTAGACAATCATTCTGATCTAGAGCTGATTTTCGAGCCTGGAAGAGCGATTGCTGCTAACGCTGGTGTATTATTAACGAAAGTCGAGTTCCTCAAGCCAACAGAGCACAAGAACTTTGCCATCATCGATGCAGCAATGAACGACCTAATGCGCCCAGCACTTTACCAAGCTTGGCAGGATATTGTTCCTGTGAGCCCTCGTCAGGGTGAAGCCGTGACTTACGATTTGGTTGGCCCAATTTGTGAGACAGGCGATTTCCTAGGTAAAGATCGTGACCTTGTGCTTGAAGAAGGTGATCTGCTAGCAGTTCGTTCAGCGGGCGCTTATGGCTTCGCGATGTCATCTAACTACAACACTCGTTCGCGTGCGGCTGAAGTGATGGTGGATGGCGATAAAACTCACTTGGTTCGTCAGCGTGAAGAGCTTACGAGTCTGTGGGAACTTGAAAACATTCTTCCGGAGTAATTTTAAGCGTTATGCACTTCCACTTTTCTAAAATGCATGGTTTGGGCAATGATTTCATGGTCGTGGACTGCATTACTCAAAATATTTTCTTTTCTCCAGATTTGATCCGTCGTTTGGCGGATCGTCACACTGGCGTGGGCTTTGATCAGCTACTTGTGGTTGAGGCTCCCTATGATCCAGAAACTGATTTCCATTACCGCATATTCAATGCAGATGGCAGTGAAGTGGAGCAGTGTGGCAATGGTGCGCGTTGTTTTGCACGATTCGTTCGCATGAAAGGCTTAACGAATAAGTACAGCATCAACGTGAGTACCAAGAAAGGTAAAATGGTTCTCAAGATTGAAGAGAATGACCTGATCACCGTGAACATGGGCATTCCTGAGTTCGAACCCGGTAAGATTCCATTCAAGGCCAAGCAGCCAGAGAAGACGTATATCCTAAGAACGGATGTACACACATTATTCTGTGGTGCGGTAAGCATGGGTAACCCACATGTGGTGACTGTGGTTGATGACGTCGACACGGCTGATGTGGACACCTTAGGCCCGCTACTTGAATCACACGAACGTTTCCCTGAGCGTGTTAATGCTGGCTTTATGCAGGTAGTTAACCGTGAAGAAGTTCGCTTGCGTGTTTACGAGCGCGGTGCGGGTGAAACTCAGGCATGTGGCAGCGGAGCGTGTGGCGCAGTTGCAGTGGGTATCACTCAAGGCTTACTGGCTGAGAATGTGAAGGTTCGTCTACCAGGCGGTGACTTACACATTAGCTGGCAAGGCCCGGGTAAACCTCTGTTTATGACCGGCCCTGCAACGCATGTGTTTGATGGTCAACTTTCTTGCTAATAACGACCCAAAACAAATAGATTCATAAAAATAAAGGATAGGTTTTGTCTTACGTTGAAGCCGACGCACTCACCGCAGAAGTGGTCGCGGAATATTTACGTGATAACCCAGATTTTTTCCAAGACCGAAAAGATTTGGTTGATCGCCTTGCTATCAATAACGTTGAGCAGGGCGCTGTTTCTCTGGTTGAGGTTCAGCTTAAACGCCAGCGTCATCGAATCGAAGAGCTTGAAGAAGAGATCACTGGCTTGATGTCGTTGGCAGCAAATAACGATAAAACCTTCTATGAGTTTATGGATCTGCAAGCGCAAGTGCTGAAATGCAGTGACTTTATGCAGGTGATAAAAGCCGTTGAACAAAAAGCGTTAGATCTTGGGCTTAAGGCTCATGTTCGAATTCTTTCGCAATCTGGCTTTTATCAGTTGAGTGCTGAGGGTTACTCTAAGTTTTCGCTTAACCATTTCAATGGCAAAGATGCTTATCTTGGGCGCTTGAGAAAAGCCGACAGACACGATTTGTTTGGTGATTATCCAGTTCCAGAGCTAGGCTCTTATGTAGTACTACCGCTTGCTAAGCAGTCTCCATTGGGTTTGCTCGCCTTTTCTAGTGAAGATGGCGGACATTTCCAACCCCATATGGATACGCTCTTTTTACGCCATTTAGCACTTGTTGTCGCTCATTTGGCGGACACCTTACCTTGGCAGATAAATAATGAGCCTAGAGCCCAAAATACCTCTTCCTAACAGCCTTCAAAAGCCACTTTCTCGCTTCTATGAATATCTCAGAAGCGAGAAGGGGCTCAGCCTACACACCCAACGTAATTACAAACAACAACTTGAAACCATGGCCGGTCATTTAGTCACGCTCGGACTTAAAGACTGGGGGCAAGTCGATGCGGCGTGGGTCAGACAACTGGCCAGCAAAGGCATGCGTGAGGGAATGAAAGCGAGCAGCATCGCGACTCGCTTATCGTCATTGCGCAGCTTCTTTGATTTCCTTGTGTTGCGTGGCGAAATGACCGCCAATCCAGCTAAAGGTGTCTCTGCACCTCGCAAACAACGCCCTTTGCCTAAAAACCTCGATGTTGATGAAGTGGGTCAACTGCTTGATGTGAATGAGGACGATCCATTGTCGATTCGTGATCGAGCGATGATGGAGGTGATGTATGGTGCTGGATTACGACTGGCAGAACTGGTCGGCATCAATCTTAAAGATGTGTTAGGTCGACAAGGCGAAATTCGAGTGATTGGTAAAGGCGACAAAGAACGCAAAGCGCCTTTTTCTGGTTTAGCTAAAGAGTGGGTCGATAAATGGCTCAAAGTTCGTGGTGAATTGGCTTCACCGGGTGAAACTGCGCTGTTTGTCTCTAAGCTTGGGACTCGTATCTCTCACCGCAGTGTGCAAAAGCGCATGGAAGAGTGGGGCAAGAAGCAATCTGTCGCGAGTCATATTAGCCCGCATAAACTGCGTCACTCCTTTGCAACGCATGTGCTGGAATCGAGCCAGAATCTTCGTGCTGTTCAAGAGTTGCTTGGCCATGAAAACATCTCGACGACTCAAGTGTATACCCACTTAGATTTCCAACACTTAGCACAGGCTTATGATCAGGCTCACCCGAGAGCTCGTAAGAAGAATAAAGATTAGATTTAAGGGTTTACTATGCGAATTTATCGAGGGTTAAAGCCCATTAAAGCCATGACCTTTGACTTGGATGACACCCTGTATGACAACTGGCCTGTGATCATGAAGGTTGAGAAAGAGATGGCACAGTGGCTTTATCAAAAGCACCCAGTGTCGGCTTCTTTATCGCTTGAAGAGTGGCAGGGCATTAAGCAGCAAGTCGCATCTGAAAACCCAGCTTTGAAACATGATGTCACCGTGTGGCGTGAAACTCAGATTAAGAGTGGTTTGCTGCAATTGGGTTACTCCCTGCCGCAAGCAAAGCAAGCGGCTCGAGAAGGCATTGAGCATGCCTTGTGGTTGCGTAATCAAGTCGATGTCCCTCAAGAAACGCATCGAGTGATGTCTGAACTTAGCCAGCGTATTCCTCTGGTTGCGATTACCAATGGCAATGTCGACCCTCACAAAATTGGCTTAGGGCAGTACTTTCAATTAATCCTTAAAGCCGGCCCTGATGGCAGAGCAAAACCCTATCCAGATATGTTTGAAAAAGCTCAGCAACACCTAGATTGCGACGCTGAGAATATTCTTCATGTTGGTGATCACCTTAAAACGGATGTCTATGGAGCCAAGCAAAATGGCTTCCAGGCGTGCTGGTTTAATGACACTGGTTCCAATTTATACCGCTCCCCTAAGGCGAGTGTGCTCCCTGATGTTGAAATAGACCAACTTAGCGATCTTATGCGACTAATTTAATGGCTTGGTAAGCTTATTGTGTCGCATTTACGATAGTGAATTGTTACATTAGTCGCCTATAAAAGCCTGATTAGGCTAGGATAATTGGCGACTACTTTTTATCGATTCATTTCAGTCATAGCAGTGGTTGCGGGTTGTTACTTCACTCGATTTTGAACAAGGGTTGGCATGCAAACATTTACATTTCTCGCAAATACTGAGGCGTTATTTAGAGCTCAATTTGATCAGCGAGAATGGTGTGACAGCAAACAGTACCTTATTCAAATTTTCTCAGCACAATCTTCAGATCTAGCTCGTCAAATCGCGGGTGTTGCCCTCAATCGTTTAAACAATGCGACGCTAATTGGTCAGAGTGCTCGTCATGTTATCTGTGATAATTGTCTTGAAAGTGCATGCACCTTAGTTATCATCAGTGAGTTCAACGAAACCCATCTAACTTCTGCGGTCCAGCCTTTTTCCGGCAATCCAAATCAAGACAGCCAAGACTTAGCTTTTCAATTGCGCCTTACAGAAGACACCAAAACGGTCATCAGCTTGTGTGATCAGGTTGAAGGGCGTGATTATCCTATTTATAGCGCTTTTGAAAATTTACCTTACGCCTTGCCGATAGCTGGTGGACTGTGCCATGAGAATGAATTTGGCCGTTGGGTTATGTATAACGAGCAAACCTACCAGCACGCCTGTGTTGCTGTGGCTCTGACTAACCCAAGATTGAAGGTTTGGTCGGACGCGTACTCTGAGTGGAACCCGATTGGGATGAAGTTACGAGTCACACATGCAGTTGGAAATCGCTTATACGCGTTGAACGACAAGCCAGCTATCGAAGTATTCAAACATTACCTTGCGGATGGCAAAGACCTTCCTTTTAGCCAGCTGATGAGCTTTCCGCTTTATCGAGAACTTGGTAGAAAGAAGGGGATCTCGACGCCGCTACGTATTAATGATGATGGCAGTATCGAGTTTGATAGCCCTTGGCATGTCGGTGAAGAGGCGCAGTTTTGTTATAACCACCCATCTCTCACTGCAGAAAAGGTGCGCCACGGGGCCGAGATGCTAGCCATGCATCAGCCTGAATCGGTGATCATTTATAACTGCGTATCTCGACTTGAATTTATCGACAGCAAACTTGAGCTCAAGCCATTTGAAGGGATAGTGAATACATGTGGTGCCTACTGCATGGGGGAGCTATACCGTAATGAAGACCGCCAAGAGATACTGCACCACAGCCTGACTTATATCGCTATGCGCGAGTCTGACGAGATTAAAGAGTTTCATTGTGAAGACTTTCAGTGCGGCTCAACCGTGTCGCCGTTGCTTAACCTTGTCAGAAATGCAGTCGCCGATCTCGACAGTATGAATACTCAGATGGAGAAAAAACTCCATCAACAAGCGCGTCGCTTAACCGAAAGCTATCGCATTGACTCGCGTACTGGTTTGCCGAATCGTATCGTTTTGAAGGAGCGCCTCAATACGATTCTATTTAGTGAACACTTACTCACGTTAAAGCTCACGAATTTCCATCAAGTTAACGAAAAATACGGCTATCAAGTAGGTGACCAGTTACTGCTTGATCTGTCTAATCACTTTATTGAGCGATTGCAGCTTCGTGTCGTCAAAGAGCCTCGCGTGAAGGTTGAGCTATTCAGTATTGGTGTCGGAGAGTGGGCGATTATCTTTAATGCCAGCGTTGGTAGCGCGAAAATAAAAGAAGGTTTCGTTGAGTTCGCCGATGACATCGAACACATAAATTTTGAGCCGTATGGTTTGGCTGATATTGATTACCTGTCAGTTTCTCTGTGTGGTGGCTTTGCTAGTCGTTGTGACTTCTTAACCGACAGTGGTGACGAGATCTTATTGAAAGCGATCGAAGCTCGACGCTATGGAGTGCGTAATAATACCCATATCACCAATGCCAAAGACATTCAGGTGAGCGAAGAGGACCGCAAAGAGCAACTTGGTTGGTTGAGCTGTGTGAGCCGTGCAATTTTAGATCAGAACATCATCACTTACTCACAGCCGATTGTGGAATCGGGTACGCACGAAATGATTGGCCAAGAGTGTTTAGTCAGAATCATGGAGTCGGACGGTACCATTGTGCCACCAGGAAAGTTCTTACCGATCATTGCTGACACCCACCTTTATACGCGCCTTAGTCGACACATGATTAAGAGCACTATTGGCTATATGGCGGATAAGCAGAGCTCGTTTTCTATCAACCTATCCCCACAAGATTTGTTGAGCGACAAGACGCTTGAGGTTCTTGAGGCTGCGATCAGTGGTATGAACGATCCTACTCGACTTGGTTTAGAGGTTCTCGAGTCAGAACAGATTAAAGATTATGGCCGCATGATTGAGGTGTGTGATCACTTCCGTGCGCTCGGGGCGAGAATCATTGTTGATGATTTTGGCTCTGGTTATTCCAACATCGATGAAATCATTAAGCTTGAGCCGCAGATCATTAAGCTCGACGGTAGCTTGATTCGTAATATCGACAAAGACCAAAAACAAAGAAACATCGCTTCTCAGTTGGTTCGTTTGTGCCAAGTGTTCAATGCCAAAACGGTCGCTGAATTTGTCCATAACCAGCAAGTTTGTGAGATAGCAGAGCAAATGGGTGTTGATTATCTGCAGGGTTACTACTTTGGTGAGCCTAAGCGACTGTTTTAGCTGTTAAAGCTTCCAGCATTGTTTAACTACTGGCTATAAAAGTACTGCGCCGCCATTAATGACTGCTTTTTGGCGGAATGAATGATGTCTAACTAAGGTCACATTATTCATAACGCGATCGCAAGTATTCCGTGCAAGCCTTATCTATAATAAGCACAATAATAAATCATTAACGTAACGATTAATGTGAATATGCAGTCGACTTCTCTCCTGATACAAGACATTGAGCAAACCCAACGTGAATTGGAAAAGATAGATTTTCATCAACATGAAAGCCTACTGATTCAGGTGTTTTCGTCTTTCGAGAAAGGTTCTGTTTTGGCTGCCTGCCAAGTGATTCAATCGACTTTTCCCAATGCCAAATTGATTGGTTGCAGTGCTAACCACTACATTAGTCAAGGTGTCATCCTGCACCAAGGTCTTTATCTGATTGTTACCCGCTTTGACGCGACGTCTTACTCTTGTGGTGTTGTCGAATATAGCGAACAACCATTGCTCGATAGCCACGCTATGTGGCAACAGCTTGAGTGCAATGATAATACTCAAAGCATCATCTGTTTCGCAGACCGCTTGCAGATAAATAACCGAGATCTATTTTCAGCGTTTGAGCAGTCGATGTATTCATTACCGATCTGTGGCGGTGCATCGACCATCACAGATAATGGGCGATGGGTGATGTTAGACGGCATTTGCTATGAAAATGCCTATGTGATGTTGGCGCTGCACAGTGTTGAGCTCTCCATCGCTAAGGGTTACTACACTGAATGGAATCCGATTGGTCGAACTTTTCGAGTGACAGGTGCTCAAGAGAACCGGTTGTTGGAACTTGATGGGATGCCTGTTCGCGAACTCTACAATCGTTACCTCGCTGATGGCCTCGAAGTGCCTTTTGAGCAACTGCATAACTTTCCCTTGATGGTCGGTGACCCGAAAGAGCAAAACATTCACTTACCGCTCAAGGTAACGGAAAGTGGAGAGATAGAATTCAGCGGCCTGTTCCAAGTGGGCGATGAGATCCGGTTTTGTTATGACCATCCATCACTGACCTTAGAGCAGATACGACTGGGCGTGCAGCAGATCGCCTCTCATAGGCCAGAACAGTTCTTCATTTATAACTGTACATCTCGTATCGACTTTATTGATGGCAACCAAGAGGTTGAGGTTTTCCAAAAATTGGCCGACAGCTATGGCGTTTACTGCATGGGAGAACTTTATCAAGAGAATGGCCAACAGCGAATCTTGCACCATAGCCTCACTTATCTTGCGCTTAGAGAAGGCGAGGGTAAGGCGGTATTGCCATTAGAGACGCAACCCGCGACCAACATATCCCCTCTGTTTTCATTGATCCGAAATGCACTGCTTGATGTCGATGACATGAACAACAGCATGGCGAGTAAGATTCAGCAGCAAGCCACTGCATTGACGGCAAGCTATCGAATTGATCACCGTACAGGTTTACCCAATCGAAGTGTGCTGCGTGAGAAACTGTCGAAGATGAGCAGTGATAGCCACTTACTAGCTTTGAAGGTCACGACCTTTGGTCAGATCAATGAGAAGTATGGTTATCGAGTAGGTGACAAGCTTCTGCATGATTTGAGTGAGTACTTTCAAAAGGCGCTGTGGCAGTTCTTTGATGAGGGCTGTCAGCTCTACAGTATCGGTATTGGTGAGTGGGCGGTGGTGTTTGATAGTTGGGCGAGCCAAGAACATATTCATCAGCGATTCTCGGAATTTGCCGATCAAACCGAGCATGTGAATTTTGAGCCTACCGGTTTACCCGATATTGATTACTTGTCGGTGTCTATCTGTGCGGGTATCGCCAGCCGTCGAGATTTCCCGACTACCTCTATTGATGACTTATTGTTGAAGGCGATTGATGCGAGGCGCAGCGCTGTCAGCCAGAACAAGCACCTAGTGAGCGCCAAGGCACTCATTCAATTGGAGAAGCATCGCCAAGAGCAACTTGGTTGGCTGTCGTGCGTGAGTCGCGCGGTGCTTAATCAGAATATTGTGGCGTGCTCTCAGCCCATAGTTTCAGCACACAGTCATCAGGTAGAGAGCTACGAGTGTTTGGTTCGAATTGAAGAGGACGGTCAGTTAATTGCACCGGGTAAGTTCTTGCCAATCATTGAAGGAACCCATCTCTATACACGCCTCAGTCGTCAGATGATAACGCGCACCTTCGATTTTATGAGTCAGCGAACCGATTCGTTCTCAATTAATTTAGCGCCACAAGATTTCAGCAATGAGAAAACCATTCTTCACCTTGAACAAGCGATCAAGAAAATCAGTCACCCACAGCGTATTGGCTTGGAGGTGTTAGAAACGGAACAAATTCAGGATTACGGTCGCTTGATTGAGGTGTGTAATCACTTCCGCGATCTTGGTGTGAATATTATTGTTGATGACTTTGGTTCGGGCTATTCGAACATTGATGAGATATTGAAGCTAGAACCACAGGTGATCAAGCTTGATGGCAGTTTGATTCGCAATATTGATAAAGATAAAAAGCAGCGCAAGATCGCTCAGCAGTTGGTGAGCTTATGCCAGATTCTGAATGCTAAGACGGTGGCGGAGTTCGTTCATAATGAGCAGGTGTGCCGTATTGCTGAAGACATGGGGGTCGATTACTTGCAAGGGTATTACTTTGGTCAACCTCAGCGTTTGTTTTGATGGAGCGAGCGTTTCACGTGAAACACTGGTTGGCTCAATAACGAAAATACGATGTAAAAAGGGTGAGCTTATGGCTCACCCTTTTTGTTTTTAGTGTCTGTCTCGTCCCGAAATGTGTTTTTACCTTCCCGCGCGCCTGCTTGGTCTATTTGAGGGCGTGGCCACATTTGTCGGCGTGGAATACTTTTAGATACTGTTGGTAGTAGTCATCAATGAGCTTGGCAGGTTCGCTTTCACCTAAAGATTTGAGTAACTCAATACCCACTTCGCAAGTACACAGATGGCCACTGTCTTGGTTGCGGCGCAAGGTGTATGAAGATTCGCTGGTAATATCGAGGTGAACTTGCGGAACGGCTTGTAACCACGAGCTCTTGTTAAGCATCTTCTTCGCTTCTTGCCATGTGCCATCCAAGATGATGAATAGCGGCTTACGGCTCTGGGCTTGGGTCATTACAGCTTGCTGGCACTCGACACTTTGATCACTTGGGAATAAAAGAAACGGTTGTCGTGTTTCATCGTCAAGCAGTGCGATGAGCTCCGCTGGTGGTGTTTTCCTTTGCCATACAATGGACTGACACTGATCAAGGGATTGCTGAAGCAGCTTCCCTGTATTGGTATCGCGTGACAGTTCATTCTCATGAGTGAGCAGTACAAGATCGATTTGGCTTGCGACACTAGGTATCAGGTGACAAATACATTGGTGAGTGAAGCTACAACCATGGCAAGCTTGTTGGTTACTCATGTTTACAACTTAACTCCACTTTGTGCGGGTGAGATACCATCAGCAAACAAAACCACGTCGCTGATATCAGCATCATCTGCAACTGGAGCGACACTTGGGTTTAGCGGGTAGCTGACACCAGAGTATGAAAGTGTGTGTTTCGCCGGTGTTGCACCGCCGCCACTGACATTGAAGATCAGATCCTGCCAGCCGTGGTTTTGCGATTTACCTAAGCGTATGTCGCCCTTAACCAGTGTCACTCGGCTATTGAAGCGCCAGTTATCTTGATGGTTTTCGAAAATTAGCAGTGTACAGCCACCAGAACCACACCAATCGAGTTGGGCGAACAGCTCTTCTTTACCGTCGCCGTTGAGGTCGTAGGTTAACCAGCGGTATTTAGTGTCGTCAGGTGAGCTGTTGTTGATCTTAAAGTATTCGCGGATCGCTTGGTCGACTTTTGGATCAAGTTGATCGCTGGAGTTCACCTGCTTTGCGGTTAGATCAACGTTAGTGGTGGTGTTTACTTGTGCTTGCGCACTCTTAGCTTCGAATAGCACCAGACCGCCATTGGCAATCGGATACACCACGTTGCCCACTTTCTCTTTTTCAGCGATTAGCTTGCCATTATCGAGTGTGAAGATGCGCTCGGAGATCAAATATTGTTGCTGGTGGCGAGTCATAACCACTTGTACCTGATTTTGGTTCAGTTGCTGCCAGAAGCCTTGTTCAACAATAGAAGGGTCTCCATTGCTGTATGAATAAGTCGTGATAGCACTGTGGTCATTGTTGAGTTCAAGGTTGATAGAGAACCCTGAGTTTTGCGTTGAGCTAGCGAAGTAGAGTCCGCTCCAGTCCAGCGTTGGATCTTGGTTAGAGACCGTCGCACAGCCATTGTAGTTACTGTCATTGAGGTTAAGCTTGGCATGCCATCCATAGATAGAATCGCTCATGCCGTCGCTACAGCTCTCTTTCGTAAGGTTGAGTTTGCCTTGTGCAGCTTTACCTTCTAATTGGTAGTCACGGCTGCTCGATGTGGTGCGGCTTGATTCAATATCGAGGGTCTGTGGCTGTTCGCCCATCTTGGTGTATTTCAGCTGGTCTTTATCGAAGGTTGCTGACCAGAGGGGTTCATTACCAAATACTCGTGTTGAGCGCAGCGGTTGGACGCAGCGATCTGGGTTCTCTGCGGTTAGGATGTTCACTTGGTCAACCACGAAACGCGCTGTGAAATCTGCGTTATAACCCGTTTGGCTCGGCACGGTTAGGTGACCAATCAGCTCGCCATATAAGGCTTGGTAAGGTCTCGTTGAGAGCCCTTGTGCTTCTAACGCTAACTCTGGAGATAAGTCTAACCAGTATTGTTGTTGGCTACCGCAAGGAGTGAAGGTTCGGCTTTCATGGCCAACCACCACCTGACCACGCATGATGAAGGTTTGCGGTTGAATGCTCAGTGGCTCATCCAAGTTTGCTGGGGGCTGTTCAGGTTGTTGCGGCGTATCAGGTGCCGTAACACAGCCTTGCAGAGCGAACGCGACTAGCCATGTCACTGGGTTTTTCATTACCTTCATGTTATATCTTCCTCGGAGCAACCGTTAATTGGATTTATTATGGCATATTGGTTATTTAAAACAGAACCCGACACCTTCTCTATTCAGACTCTTAGAGTACAAAAAACCTCTTGTTGGGAGGGTGTACGCAACTATCAGGCTCGAAACATGATGCGTGATGACGTCAAGCTTGGCGATCTGGTGATGATATACCACTCATCATGTAAAAAAGTTGGCGTAGCGGGGATCGCTAAAGTAACCAGAGAAGCCTACCCAGACCACTTTCAGTTCGACCCTGAGAGTGATTACTACGATCCTAAGTCTTCACCCGATAACCCACGCTGGATCATGGTGGATGTCGAGTTTGTGCGAGTGACTGAGCGCTTGATTCCTTTGGTTACGCTTAAAGCCATGCCTGAACTCTCCGAAATGCCCTTGGTGAAACGCGGTAATCGTTTATCGATCATGCCGGTTACCGAACAAGAGTGGCAGGCAATCTTAAGCAAAGAAGTGTTAGGTTCTCGATAGCGTTAGAGAGAGCTTTTTACGTAAGGTTCAAAAAAGGCAGCCAGTTGGCTGCCTTTTTATTTATTCAGATCTGTTCAACGAGCGAGATTAGAGCAGATGCTTTTCTAGGTAGTGAGCAACGGCATCGTCTGCGTTACTGCCAATCACTTCATTGTCAGGTAGTGCTTTCATCACTTTCTCATGTGATGTACCCATGATTAGACCTTTACCCGCCATAGCCAGCATCTCAGCGTCGTTCATGCCATCCCCAAAGGCAACACAGTTATCCAGCGTTAGGTTCAGGGATTTCGCAACAGCGTCTAAAGCGTGGCCTTTAGATACTTCAGCGGCCATTACTTCCAGACACCAAGGCGTTGAGAAGGCAACGTTTAGCTTGTCTCCAAATGCTTCTTTTAGCTTTTGCTCAAACGTAACTAGATATTCGTGGTCTTGCTCTGGGTGAGTGAAGAAAACCTTGGCAATGCCGTCGTTCGGCGCATTGTCTGCTTCAAAGCGCTTGTAGCTGAAGCCAGACTCACTGTGGAACTTAGCCAGCATTTCATCTTCACGATCGAGTAACCAATCTTCATTCTGGTACATGTGAATGAAGATGTTTGGATCTTGGCGCACAATATCAATAACCGGTTGAACGAGCTCTTGAGGTACGTTTTGGCTATACATTAGCTGATCATTCTGGTCGTGTACGCGAGCACCGTTTGATGTGATCATGTAGGCCGGAATCCCTGCGATTTGACGAATCCCAGCTACATCGACGTGATGGCGACCCGTTGCGAAGATGAAGGTATAACCTTGGTCGTGTAATTTCTTAAGCGTTAGCTTGGTAAAGTCGCTTAGCTGATGGTTGGGAGCCAAAAGCGTACCATCTAAATCAGAAGCAACAATTTTCACGGAATCTTTTAGTGCAGGAATACTCATTTAACCCTCATTGCAAAATGCTTAACCAATATTGACGCTAGCCAGCGCTAGAATCGTTTTAACTACAATATCTCTAGGTAGAAATTGTATGCCAAATTCATGCAAGAAAAGAGGGCAAAGCTCACTTACTTCTCTTCCTCTTTAGCGCTTATTTTCTTGGTAGGTTGCTTAGCCTATTAGCTCTAGGCGAAAAACTGATTGATCGCATCCAGTGTTTGATTGCGATATTCATCCTGCTCAAACAACACCTCATGCCTAGAACCCTCAATCAACTTAAACTGACAATCAGAGTTGGTTTTCTTCAGCTTAGAGATGAACTTTACTTGAGCACTGTTACTGACAATCTTTTCATCCCCAGCTTGAATCAATAGCAGAGGGATCTTGATTTGACGAGTTTGTTGAATTGCTTGCTTGGCGGCCATTAACCCTTGCCACACCCAACGCGTGCTTGGTCCACCCACCTGCAAAGATGGAGACTCGTCATATAAGCGGCGGAACCACTGATAGCGAACCTTACTGTGGCTCAGTAAGTTGTTTTCAAAAGGCTTCGAATAATATGCTTGCTGGCCCGGCGCGTAAGTTGGCTTGGCATAAAAAGCGGTAAGCACTTGTCCAACGATCATCGCGATAGGTTTCAGGTACCACTCGGTATTGATACCAAACATCGGAGCGCACAGAGTCACCTTATCAAACGGGTGGTCTGGATGGGTTTGTAGGTAGCGAGTGGCTATGGTGCTGCCCATTGAGTGTGCGAGCAGGTAGCGATTGGAATACTTACTGAGATCAAAACTGGCAATGACGTCAGACATGTCAGATTCATAATCATCAAACTCATGAATGTGACCAATGTCAGAGTCTGTTACCATACGTTCAGACTGGCCTTGACCTTGGTGGTCAAATGAATAAACGTCATAGCCTTGTTGATAAAAATCATAAAAGATTTCTTGGTATTTTTGGCAGCATTCGATACGGCCATTTGAAATCACAATAGCTTTGCTGTGCTTTTCTGAGGTGAGGCTGCACCAGTACAGTTTCTTTTTACCAGACGATGTTAAAAACCCCTCTTTTCTTTGTTGCCAAAGAGCGTTGATCGGGTGTTTAATCGCATGATCGAACTGAGGTTCTTGAGTGTAAGGGAAGGTGGCTTCGCTGTGGTTTTCCATGGGAAATTACCTGAACTGATGCGTGTGAGAGCTTTATTGCTACTAATGTTGTTAGATTAAAGAACTAGTAAGGAAATGCAAATGGATACTCATGTTTGGCTTGCTTATGTTGTCACAGCGATTTTGTTTAGCTTGGCTCCGGGCTCGGGTACCGTTAACTCAATCAGTAATGGGCTTAGCTATGGCACTAAAAAGTCACTCGCATCAATTGTTGGCTTACAGCTTGGTCTTGCGTTTCACATTATGCTGGTGGGCGCGGGTATCGGTGCACTCGTTGCTAAGTCTGCGTTGGCGTTCACCATCATTAAGTGGGTCGGCGTGGTGTACTTACTTTGGTTAGGTATTCAAAAGTGGCGTGATAGCTCGAGCCTAGTAGCATCTGAAGAAAGCTCTACTCTGTCGAGTGGCAAACTGCTGAGAAACGCTGTGCTTATCAACCTAACTAACCCGAAATCAATCGTGTTTTTGGTGGCTTTGTTTCCTCAGTTTATTGACCCTACACAACCTCAAGCACCTCAGTTATTAGTGCTAGGTGTGACGACAGTATTCATTGATAGCGTTGTTATGTTGGGTTACACCTCATTAGCGTCACAAATGGGACGTTTTATTCGCTCTGATCGCATAATGGGTAAGATAAATAAAATATTTGGTGGTATGTTCATGGGCTGCGGTGCTTTGCTAGCTGCCGCGAAAGCTTAGATTAAGCGACTGAGTTATAGTTAAACCAATCAGAGTTATCAAGAAATGACCGCTACATACGTTGCTCGACAACCTATCTTAAATCGCAAGAGGAATACACTCGGCTATGAGTTGTTATTTCGCGATGGAGAAAAGAATGCGTACCCAGCGCATATTGAGTCTAATCGAGCAACGTATCGTCTGATTGTTGAGAACTTCTTGTCTGTTGGTCTTAACCCTTCTATTCCATCTTCACGCTGCTTTATCAACTTCCCTTATCAAAGTTTGATTCGTCGACTGCCCTTAAGTTTGCCGAAAGATAAGGTGGTGGTAGAGATTCTGGAAACCTGTAAACCAACAGATGAATTGTTGGAAGCGGTTAAAGACCTTTACCAAGCGGGTTACATGATTGCCCTAGATGATTTTACTTCGACCCCAGAATGGGAACGTTTCCTTAAATACACGCATATCGTAAAGCTCGATATTATGCAGATGGGTTTGGATGAAGCGTGTGATTTGGTTAGGGCGCATCAAGGGAAGAAGTTTAGCTTTCTGGCTGAAAGAGTCGAAACTGAGCAAGAGTTTAAGCAAGCGAAAGAGGCGGGTTTTAAGTTCTTCCAAGGGTACTTCTTCAGCAAACCTGAAATCATCAAGACCAAGTACATTAGCCCTGAGCAAGTAATTGCTATGGAGCTGTTCCAAGAAGTGTGTAAGCCGGAAGTCAACTTCCAACGTGTCGAAAGCATCGTCGCGAAAGATGTCGCCTTGTCGTATAAGTTACTGCGTTTTGTGAATACCATGTCACCTCGCCTTGAGGTTACCATCTCTTCATTCCGCCAGGCTTTGGTATATCTAGGTCAAGAGAAACTGAAAATGTTTGTCTCGTTAGCCGTCGCCTCTTATGTGTCCGATAAAAAGCCTAAAGAGCTGTATGGATTGTCTCTACAGCGTGCTCAGTTTTGTCAGCGTATGTCTCGCTATCAGGCATTTGAAGGGTATAGAGAACAGGCCTTTATGATTGGCTTATTCTCCTTGTTGGATGCTCTGTTGGACTTGTCGTTAGATAACTTAGTCGAGCAGTTGCCGCTGTGTAAAAGTATCAAGGTTGCTCTATTACGTAGAGAAGGGCCATATGGTACCTTGCTCGCACTTGAAGAGAGCTTTGAGCATGCCGATTGGCAACAGATTGATGAGCACTGCGCCGATTTAGGATTAAGCGTGGATCAGGTTAAAACGGAGCTTACTGAAGCGCGCCGTTGGAGCCATACCGTGACCAACAAGCTCTGATATTTCTTCGTTAAACTTTTATGACAATTGAAACGCACGCCTTGACGTGCGTTTTTTTATATCTAAGATATGTGCATATCCATATATGAGTATGTTTTTATGCTTCCTCACCAATTTTTTAAATTACTGTCCGATGAAACGCGAGTGCGTTGCTTAATGTTGATAGTTCGCAATGAGTGCTTATCGGTTGGTGAGTTGACTCAGGCATTGCAAGAAAGTCAGCCAAAGGTTTCACGCCATCTTGCGCAGCTGCGTTCAAACGGTGTTTTGATTGATGTTCGCCAGGGGCAGTGGGTGTTTTACCGCCTGTCACAAGATTTACCAGGTTGGATGCTAAAGTTAATTGACGACCTTATTGCATCGAACTGTTTGAAAACTGAATACCAGCAAGATATTGAGCGCTTAGAGTCGATGAACTCACGCCCAGTATGTTGCGTTTAAATACATTAAAACTTAATGCCGAAATAGTTGTAGTTGCAGCTAGGCGACAAGTGAACTTATCCCTATGAGCATAGTGGCTCTATGTAATTAGGGCGGCCGGCGCTCCGGTAAGTGAACGTAGTCAACAACGCTGCGGCTTCAAATATGAAGGCAATTAACTGAGAGAACAGAAAATGACAGTCAAAGTAGGTATTAATGGTTTTGGTCGTATCGGCCGTCTAGCACTTCGCGCAGCATTCGATTGGGATGAGCTAGAATTTGTTCAAATTAACGATGTTGCTGGCGACACAACAACACTGGCCCACCTTCTAGAATTTGATTCAGTTCAAGGTCGCTTTCACCACGAAGTAACTGCAGAAGGCGATGAGATGATCATCAACGGTCAGCGCATCAAAACCACACAAGAGCGCGACATCGATGCGATCGACTGGTCTGGTTGTGATGTGGTTATCGAAGCGACAGGTGTTCACCGTAAGACCTCTTTCCTAAACAAATACCTAGAGCAGGGCGTGAAACGTGTTGTGGTATCGGCGCCAGTGAAAGAAGAAGGCATCGCAAACATCGTTGTTGGTGTGAATGACAATATCTTCGACCCTGCGGTACACAAAATCGTAACGGCAGCGTCTTGTACAACGAACTGTATCGCGCCAGTGGTTAAGGTGATCAACGAGAAGCTTGGTATCGAGAACGCAGCCTTCACCACTATTCACGATTTAACTAACACGCAAACTATTCTTGATGCGCCGCACAAAGACTTACGCCGCGCACGTGCATGTGGCATGAGTCTTATCCCAACAACAACGGGTAGCGCTAAGGCGATTGTTGAGATCTTCCCTGAGCTAGAAAACCGCATCAACGGCCACGCAGTTCGTGTACCGCTAGCGAACGCTTCTCTGACAGACATCATCTTCGAAGTGAAGCAAGACACCACGGCAGAAGAAGTTAACGCGATGCTGAAAGAAGCGTCTCAGAATGAACTAAAAGGTATTCTTGGCTTTGAAGAGCGTCCACTGGTTTCTATCGATTACAAAGGCGACCAACGCTCAACAATCGTGGATGCACTATCAACGATGTTGGTCGGTAAGCGCATGGTTAAGATCTACGCTTGGTACGACAATGAGATGGGTTACGCAACACGTACCGCTGAGCTTGTTCGTACCGTTGGCCTTGCTTAATAAGAATCTGGAGAAGATATAATGATACATCCAACATGGCAACTAGACCTAGAGCAAGGTGCGCTAGTGCTTACTCCGTGCCCAGGCACAAAAGAAGCAACGCTTGATGCATCACTGGCTCAGCTAAAAGAGCAAGGCGTTGAAGCTATCGTGACAGCACTTGATGACCATGAGCTTGCAAGCAAAGACGTGGCGGCACTTGGTGAAAAAACACGTGCGTTAGGTATGCAATGGTTCCAGATCGAAATTGAAGACGACTGTGCACCGGGTGCTGGTTTTGCTGCGAAGTGGCAAGCAGCTAGCCCTGAGCTACATAACATCGTCGATAACGGCGGCAAGGTTGCAATGCATTGTATGGGCGGCTCTGGTCGCACTGGTTTGTTCGCAGCTCACCTACTGTTAGAAAAAGGCTGGGATTTGAGCAAGGTAGTTCAAGAGGTGCAGGCACTGCGTCCAGGTGCCTTCACTAAACCTATCCAGGTTGAATACATTAATGGCGTAGCGAATAGCTAATAGTCATCAGTGTTAGACAGGGAGCTTTTGGTATCTGGAGTGTTGAACTTATCATGATCCAAAAGCTCTTTTTGTTTAGATTGCAGAGATAGCGTTATGTTTTCAAATCTAAGTAAGAGCGTTCGCCAATACATGTTGGTGACTTTTAACTACTGGAACTTCACCATTACTGATGGTGCACTTCGCATGTTGGTGGTTCTGTATTTTTACGACCTTGGCTACAGTTCGTTAGAAATCGCCTCACTGTTCCTTTTCTATGAATTCTTTGGTGTGGTGACTAACCTAATCGGTGGCTGGTTAGGGGCGCGTCTTGGCCTCAATAAGACCATGAACATTGGGTTAGGCATGCAAGTCGTCGCCTTGGGTATGCTCGCGGTGCCAACGGCAATGCTGACCATTCCTTGGGTCATGGCGGCGCAAGCCTTGTCTGGTATCGCTAAAGACCTCAATAAGATGAGTGCCAAGAGCTCAATTAAGACTCTGGTTCCTGATGAACAACAAGGCGCGCTTTATAAGTGGATTGCGATTCTGACCGGATCTAAGAATGCGCTTAAAGGGGCAGGCTTCTTTATTGGTGGTTTACTGCTTTCAACGATTGGCTTCCAATACGCCGTGCTCGCGATGGCAGCCGTGTTGGCATTGGTCTTCGTTGGCAGTGTGTTGAGCTTAGAAGCGGACATGGGCAAAGCGAAAACCAAGCCTAAGTTCAAACAGATCTTCTCTAAGTCTGAATCCATCAACATCCTATCCGCAGCACGTATGTTCCTGTTTGGCGCTCGTGATGTGTGGTTTGTGATTGCTTTGCCGATTTACCTAGGCAGTGTGTTTGGTTGGGATCACTCATGGGTTGGCGGTTTCTTAGCTGCTTGGACTATCGCTTATGGCTTTGTACAGGGCATAGCGCCGAAGATTACTGGTAAAGCTCAAGGTAAGGTGCCAGATGGCCATGCCGCGCTGTTATGGGCTGGTGCGCTGGCTATAGTGACCGCTGCTATCGCTTATGCGGTACAGATTGGCTGGCAACCCGAGTTAGTTATTATCGGTGGCTTGATGGTGTTTGGTGTCATCTTTGCGGTGAACTCATCACTTCACTCATATTTGATTGTGAGTTATGCGAAAGGCGATGGCGTTTCTCTTGATGTCGGTTTCTACTACATGGCAAACGCGATGGGCCGTTTGATTGGCACGATATTGTCGGGCTTGGTATTTCAAATGGCAGGTTTGTCTGCGTGTCTGTGGGTTTCCTTCGCATTCTTGGCGATAACGACGGTGATCTCTCTCCGTTTACCGAAAGTGCCGCAAATTTCAGCGGCATAAGCTTCAGCCACATGAGCCTCATTTGTGAGAGCTCAAGTCGCAGAAGCTAGAGTCGTATGAGCTAAATTCGCGATAAGTATCTCCTTTAACACTAAGCTGACTTGGTATTTATTCCGGTCAGCTTTTTTATTGCTATAGTAGAATGATTTAATATTAATCAGGCATTTACATGAAGCAGCGAATTCTCTTTTTTGATTTAGCACGATGTGTCGCGGCCGTAGCGGTTATCGCGATTCATGTTTTGGCGCCTTATCGCAATGAGTTGGGCACTATTCCTTTCGGTGAATGGCTTACTGCCATTACGGTAAACGGTTTCAGCCGCTGGGCAGTACCTGTGTTCATTTTGATTACTGGCGCACTGATGCTCAGTGATCAGCGCCCGTTTGACGCCAAATACTACCTCAAGCGTCGTTTGGGCAAGGTACTGATACCTTTCATTGTCTGGTCGCTTTTCTATACCTATCTGTCGGGCTGGTCGGCAATGGGCTTTGATGCCGACGTCAGTTGGGACGTGTTGCTTAATAGCTACCATCATTACACCTATTACCACCTTGGTTTCTTCTATTACTTCATCCCACTCTATTTTGTGATTCCGTTCTTGCAGATCATGGTTAGAAAGTACGGTGATAGATCGGTCTATGCCTTTACGGCGGTATGGTTGTTCACAACATTGCTGTTCTTACTGAAAATCGATGGCCCTTGGAGTCACGAATTGTGGTTGTACACCGGTTACTTAGCATTGGGTTACTTGCTCTATAAGATTGTGCCACTTAACAAGATGACAGTTGGCATGAGTGTGTTACTGGGTGGGCTAGCGTTACTAACCACGGTTTACATGGTGGTTGATGCAAGCTTGGTAGCAGAAGAGTACACGGTAGGGCGCTGGCTATCTTACAAAACGTTGAATACCGTATTAGCCGCGAGCATGGTGTTCATGGTATGCCGTTACTATGGTGAAGGCCTGTCTGAGAAGAGTAACCAAGTGGTTGGCTTTATCAGTAAGCACAGCTTAGGTATTTACCTGCTGCACCCGATTTTCTTGTGGCCGATGAAAGAGTTTGGTTGGTACCAAGGACATCCGGCATGGGTTATTCCATTATGGATTGTGATCAGCGGAGCTGGCGCATTATGGATGAGCTGGTTGGTGTCTAAGTCAGAGAAAACGCGTTGGTTATTGCCTTAGCGGTGATTGCTAAGGCTTTCTGATGGATTGCTTAGGGACGACAGTTGAAGCGGCTGACGTTTAGCGCTTCAACGCAAAGTGTAAGAACTTATCGCCTTGGTAGGTTAAGGTTCCTTTGTCGCCAGGGTTAAGGGCGTGGAAATAGTGGATGCCGACTTGGAATTCTCGCTTCGGACCAACCACACCACGTTGAACGTAAATCCAGTACTCTTGATCTTCTTGGCCCGGTTCTGCGTCAGGAAGGTCGATCGATTGTTTGTCTAACACCGTGACATTCACTTTCTTCTCTGGCGCATTTTCACCTTGCGAGTGTTTTCGATAGAAACCAATAAATACCCAAGCCGCTAGAGCAGCGAGAGCAAAGATGGCAAAAAAGAGTGAATTAGGCATATAACCTCCATGTAGTCGTGATGGTTATTCTAGTCTTTCAGGCAATAGGGATATGTGTTTAAAGCCGTTATTCGTGAACTGTTGTAAGCCAAGCTGATTATTTTTCGGCAGACATCACATTTAATGGTCAGTTTGGGATAAAGCATTGTTATTTATTGTCTCTTTCTCTCGTAAATAACAGTGATTTTGTATAAGAATAGGGAAATGCTCGACTAGAATTATAGTGTGGAGCGGGAGGGCTAAGATGACCGATATTGAAAAAGTGGTGACAAGAACTCGCAATATAGAGAAATTATTGAGGCTTCAATATCATGCCGAAGGCGAAGGATTGCATGAGCTTGTAACAAGCTGTGAAGAAAGGCTACCGCACGATATGGTGAGCAAGCTGCGCTATATCGCAACGTGTCGTAATAAGGTAGTCAATGAACATGAGGCTAAGTTGGAAGACCAATATAAGTTCATCATGATGTGTAACGACTGTGAGAAGGAGCTGACTCCACGTAGTGGTCGTTTTATCTGGCGAGTTGCGATCTTACTGATGATGGCAATGACTTTAGCTGCCGCAGGTTTCTATTATGCGAACTGGGATGTGCTAACACTGCATCTGTTTTCGAAGTGAAAAAATTGAACAAAAAAAGGGACGCTCATGGCGTCCCTTTTTTTATCTGTAACTTGCTTAGTACATCATCGGTAGTGTCATTAGACCTACAACTACCGCGATCATTACAAGTCCTTGTCTTTGCGAAGATGAAATCATAACACTACTCCTAAATTTGGTTGTCTCTCGCTATGTTTTAAAGAATAGCACTACTTATGGCCTTAGATCAAGAATTACTTTCGAAAGCTTTAAAAGTAGTAGAAAACTATGAGTTTTTGGCTTGTTTGGCAGTGTTTAACTGTGTTTTATGGTGTGTTCTTAATTTGTTCGTTGTGATTTATGTTTGTTCTAATTTGATTTAACTTGTTGTTTTGTAATGGTTGTTTTGTGTAATTTATATTGTTAAAGGTTGTTAAACTGTATTAATAGAGGTTGGTGGTGGCTAGGTTGGTTTTGGTTGGTTTTTTAAGTTTTCGGCTTGGTTTTTGTGGCGATTTTTACCGGAGGCTTGAAATAACCTGACAAAACTGGGCGTTAAAAAAGAAAACTGGCTACTTTACAAGTCTAGGCTTGGTTGGCGTTTTTATTTTCCTATTAATCTTGAGTTTGTTTATTTAAGTTATTGTTATTATTTACTTTAAATGTGGTTATTTTAATTTTTTAAGTGTGGTATTTTACGGAATTAGGCCGGTTTTGGTGGGGTCGATAGGTTAGAATTGGCCAAAATTCAAGTATGGCGACTCTAATGCCAGTTTGAATGGGTTTTATGATGATTCGTTCTAGTTTTAAACGAATGGCCATTGTCATGGTGGTAATTGTTACGACTTCAATCTAAAGAGACTCTTTTTAGTGGAAGCGTAATCAAGATCCAATTTTGAGGGGCTGAGGCTTTACATCAACACTCGTGTGCCTAGACTGGCGACGATTTAAAGCAATAGGGCAAGTGGTATGTGGAGTTGGTTAGCGGTTTCCTTATCTGGTATCGGAGCAATAGCAGGAACGAAACATGGACATATCGGTCAGGCCTTATCGTATAAGGTATTTACCTTTGTATTATTAGCGACAATTGCTTTAACTCAGTCGGTTGTGGCTGACTTTACCTATTGGATAGTTGCGGGGTTGGCTATCTCTGCGATCGCAGATGTGCTTCATACTCTCACTCAAAAACGCCCTCTGCATTTTGTCTGCTTCTTATTGGCTCAACTCTGTTACAGCAAAGCTTTTTGGTTACAGCTATCAGGTGAAATGGTTTGGTGGTTGTTCGCGCTGTTATTGGCAGCTTGCGTTGTTGCTTTCTTTTTACTGCTGCCACGCTTAGACAAACTCGTTTTTCCCGTGGTCATCATGGGCATTGTGCTTATTCAGTTAGCATGGGCTTCTGGTGAGGTTTGGCTGCTGGATCCTCAGTTATCACACGCGGTCGGTTTTGCTGGCTGTAGCGTGCTGCTCCTTTCGGCCTTAGCTTATGCGCTAAACAGTTACCGCAGCCCAATCAAGGGCGCTTACTTTTGGGTAACGGGCAGTTACTTTCTCGCACACGCATTCATCGTCGCATCGATTACTATTTAGGGTAGAGCTCTCTCAAGCCTGAGCTACATCAAAACGGCGTTGCTAAAACTCGGTACTCTACGTGTAATTCATTAAACATGAGATTGAGTTATGACGACTGAAATTCACGCACACAACGTTTTAAACCTGCTTAGTGAAAAGCCACTGACTCGCGAAGAGCTAACATTAGCGCTTGCTCAAACCTATGGCGAAGAAGCTCGCTTCCATACTTGTAAGCTCAATGGTCTGGATTTAGATAGCCTGTTGAAGTTTTTCTTGAAGATGGAAAAGGTTGTCGTTGTCGATGATAAGCTTTGCACTAACCGCGAACGTGTGTGTAATCACTAATTCTTAGTGGCTTGTTTTATTCGTGAATAAAGAGTGGGTGCATGTTTCGGCTCCACTCTTTTCATTACCTTTCAATCTGCTTTCGCTAATTTGCCTTCTTATAACATCCCCTTTTAAAAGCATCAGTTAACCCGCTTATCACTGCGTTCGAAAATCAATGTTGAGGCTGCTATACTCCGCGCACTTACGCTTTTCGAGACAAACTTATGGAAATCTTATCTGCAGCAACCATGCTGTTTCTTATCATGGACCCGCTTGGCAACTTGCCAATCGTGCTCTCTATCCTTAAGCATATTGACCCGAAGCGTCGCCGTATTGTTCTGATTCGTGAGCTGATGTTCGCACTGGTTATCTTGCTGCTGTTCTTATTTGCGGGTCAAAGCATCATGAACTTCCTGCACGTGCAGCCTGAAACCTTGAGTATCTCTGGCGGTATTATTCTGTTTATTATCGCGATTAAGATGATTTTCCCAAGTGCGGGTAGTATTACTGGCCTCGCGGCGGGTGAAGAACCGTTTATTGTGCCGATGGCGATCCCAATGATTGCTGGCCCTTCAGTGATTGCGGCATTGATTCTGTTGTCGACACAGCACCCTGACAATATGTTAGAGCTTTCAGGCGCAGTGATGCTGGCTTGGGGTGCTACCTTCTTTATTCTGATGTTTAATGGCTTCTTCCTGCGAGTGCTGGGAGAGAGAGGTCTTAAAGCCATCGAACGCTTGATGGGCTTGTTGTTGGTTATGCTGTCGACGCAAATGTTCCTCGATGGTGTGAAAGGCTACATGGGCTAACATCAATATCATTGCTGAATAAAAAAACGCCGCTCAAATGAGCGGCGTTTTTGTCTCTACTGTTTCTGTCATGATGTTTTCTGTAGCTAAGCGTTTTATATCTGGGCTTAAGCTCGATTACATCATGTGTTTGCGTCGGATATCGAGTAAGGCGAAGACACCGAAAATCAATATTGACCACTTCTCCCAACGTGACATCTCGATCTTGTCGCCGAAAGCACCGATGAAAATCAGCATCTGCAGGCCGTGCATGAAGAACAAGAATGCTGTCATGATATAAAGCGCAATCGCAGCATTACCCGGGAACGGGTAGAAAATATTTACGATCAAGATAAACCAAACAAAGGCGATGGCTGCTTTTGCTAGTGGAAGCAAGAACTTCATTCAATAACTCCTATTCTTCAGTAATTCGATTGAACAGTCGGTAGCTTGACTGTCCGGTGGTCTTATCGCGATGCAATTCCCAGTTCTCTGGCATAGCTTCGAGTTTCAGTTCTTTCTCTGTCTCGATGTAAATGATGGCATTGTCTGCAAGCCAACCGTTACTCTCAAGCAGTTGTACTGTTTCTGCCAGTAAGCCTTTGCGAAATGGTGGATCAAGGAAAACCATATCGTAAGGAGTGCCTGGTTTCTTAAGGAAAGAGATAGCATCAGTATTCACGACATTAATGTTGTCTGCCTTGAGCTCTTTCGCGTTATCAGAAAGCTGTTTAGCCGCCTTTTGATTCATTTCGAGCAGTGTCACCATTTTGGCTTGGCGAGAAGCTGCTTCAAAACCTAGACCGCCAGAACCGGCAAATACATCCAAGCAAGTTGAATGTGGGATATCTTGAGCCACCCAGTTAAAGAGTGTTTCTTTTACTCGGTCAATGGTTGGGCGTAATCCTTCTAAATCATGAACAGGCAGCTTTCTACCTCTCCATGAGCCACTAATAATTCGAACAAAGCCTCCGGATGGCTTTTTTTGTGATGTGTTTTGCTGGCGACGTCTTACCATAGATTTTTTGACCGCTAATAAAGTGATACTATACCGAGCCCAATTTAAGTGGGTTCGTGTATTAAATAAATTTGCAATGACAAAGTGTATCAAGCTAAAAGCAAACTTATCACTGCTTTGTCATTTTTCTTTACTATTCGTTTGTACAAGCTTGTATTGTATAACAATAGCAAAGAGTCGACGTGTATTAAGTCAATACAGCTAATTAGTAGATCTAGGAAACTCCTCTGATGACGGAAAAAAAGAAGCGCGGATTATTATCGTGGCTTGGTTTTGGTGAAGAAGAACAAAGCCCAAAAACTCAGAATGAAGCGAACGTAGAAAGCGTTGAAGATCAAACTGAAGTTGAATCACAAGTTGAGGCTGAACAGGTCGCGCCTGAAGCTGAACAAGTTAAGCCAACTGAATCTGAGCAAGCGCTTGAAGAAGCTCAACAAGAGCAGCAACCTGTCGCAGCAGAAGCAGAAGCAGAAGCAGAAGCAGAAGCAGAAGCAGAACAGGAAGAAGTGGCAGTTCCTCAAGCTAAGGTTGAAGAAGTACAAGAGAAGCCGACAGAAAGCTTCTTTGCTCGTCTTAAGCGCAGCCTAAGCCGCACTAAAGCAAACATCGGTGCTGGTTTCTTTGGTCTGTTCAAAGGCAAGCAAATCGATGAAGACCTGTTTGAAGAGCTAGAAGAGCAACTTCTGATTGCTGACGTGGGTATGAATACCACGGTTAAGATCATTGAAAACCTGACAGAAAAAGCATCTCGCAATGACCTAAAAGACGGTGAAGCGCTTTATGGTCTGCTCAAAGAAGAGATGGCAGACATCTTAAGCCAAGTGGAACAGCCACTGGTTGTTGATACCACTAAAACACCTTACGTTATCTTAATGGTGGGTGTGAACGGTGTAGGTAAGACAACTACGATCGGTAAGCTGGCGAAACAATTCCAAAATGAAGGCAAGAAAGTGATGCTAGCAGCGGGTGATACCTTCCGTGCTGCAGCCGTTGAACAGCTTCAGGTTTGGGGTCAGCGTAACGATGTGCCAGTTATCGCTCAACACACTGGTGCGGACAGTGCGTCTGTTATCTACGATGCGATTGAAGCAGCGAAGGCTCGTGGTGTTGATGTTGTGATTGCTGATACAGCCGGTCGTTTGCAGAACAAGAGCAACCTGATGGAAGAGCTACGCAAGATCGTTCGTGTAATGAAGAAGATTGATGACTCTGCGCCACACGAAATCATGCTAACGCTCGATGCAGGTACAGGTCAGAACGCTATCAGCCAAGCGAAGTTGTTCAGTGAAGTGGCTCCAGTTACGGGTATTACACTGACTAAGCTAGATGGTACGGCGAAAGGTGGTGTAATTTTCTCAATTGCTGACCAGTTCCAGATTCCAATCCGCTACATTGGTGTGGGTGAAGGTATTGATGACCTGCGTCCATTTGAATCTAAAGACTTCATTGAAGCACTATTTAGCCGCGAAGAGTAACGCGAGTAGCAAAGTGGTTTATCCTTAATCTGCTACCGTTTTTAAATTTGATATGAGTGATCGTAAGAGGAATTTTCGGTGATCAAATTTCAGCAAGTGAGTAAAGCCTACCGAGGTGGAAGACAAGCGCTCCAAAAAGTGGACTTTCACCTGAAACGTGGAGAGATGGCTTTTTTGGGTGGGCACTCTGGGGCTGGTAAAAGTACCTTGCTGAAGTTGATCTGCGCGATAGAGCGTCCAACTGATGGACGTGTCTGGTTCAACGATCACGATATCACTCGTATCCCAGCCAAAGACATTCCTTTCTTACGCCGTAATATTGGGATTGTTTTTCAAGACCATCGCCTGCTGATGGACCGTTCGATTTTCGATAACGTCGCTCTGCCTATGCGTATTGAATCTATTTCTGAAAACGAAATAAAACGCCGAGTCAGTGCTGCGTTGGATAAAACCGGTTTATTAGATAAAGCCCGTTGTTTGCCAAGCCAACTTTCTGGTGGTGAACAACAACGCGTGGGTATTGCTCGCGCCGTGGTTAACCGTCCAACTCTGCTTTTAGCCGATGAGCCTACCGGTAATCTAGACCCTGAATTATCTAACCGTGTGTTGCGATTATTTGAAGAATTCAACCGCGCAGGTGTGACGATCATCCTAGCGACGCATGATATCGGGTTAGTGAACACTCGCCCTCAGTACCGCCATCTTGAATTAAACCAAGGATTTTTGAGTGAGGTTGAAGACTATGGCCGCGAATAAGCGCATCAAAAAACCTCAATCTAATCGAGCAGCAAACCGCGCTTCAAGCGACGGCTTCTTTGTTGTTCACTGGAAACAAGCCAAGTCATCGTTCTCGCAAATGTGGCAGCGCCCGTTAGGCAACTTACTGACCCTTGCGGTGATCTCTATGGCGTTGGCGATGCCAGCTTGTTTGTACCTATTAGGTAAAAATGTAGGGGAAGTGGCGCAAGATGTCACTAGCCCGTCACAAATAAGTGCTTATGTAGAGGATGGTATTCCTGAGCCACGAGTAATGGTGCTTAAGGATGAAATCGAAAGTTGGGATCAAGTTGAGCTCGTGGAGTACATTTCTCCGCAGCAAGGGCTTGCAGACCTCAGCCAGTATTCTGGTTTTGAAGACGCCTTAACCATTCTCGACGATTATTCACTGCCAGGTGTGCTGGTGATTACGCCAAGCGTGCACAGCGATACCTTAATTAAAGAGCTGGCAGGCACAGTTAAACAACAAGAATTAGTGACCGATGCTCGCCTAGACGAAGATTGGTTAGCGCGATTAGATGCGATCAAAGCATTAGCGGCTGTCATCGTGATTACCTTAACGGTATTGATGCTGGGCGCGGTATTTCTGATTATCGGCAATACACTACGATTTAATGTGTTGGCGCATAAAGAAGAGATTCAAACCATGAAGCTGATTGGTGCGACCGACAGCTACATTCTTCGACCATACCTTTATGCTGGGATGTGGTTTGGCGTTTTAGGTTCGATTAGCGCTTGGGTAATGACGGCATTGATTACCGTATTGCTGAACAGCGCGGTGGATGACTTGGCTCAGCTATACGACAGCCACTTCCGTTTAATTGGCCTGAGTTGGGATGAATCTTTACTGCTTTTGATCGTCGGAACTCTGCTTGGTAGTGTGGCTGCAAAGCTTTCTGCACAGCGTCACCTAAAAGAAATTGAACCAGTTTAGGTGAATAGAGTCATATTTAGACGAAAAATAGGCACTTCTTAACCAGTTTTTGCCTTGTATAGACGAATTGATTATGCATAATTACTTCCCCCTCCTTGAAACCTGTTCATTTTAGGTTCAAGATTGTAGGGTTTTAATAGATGTATTACTCCAGATCAGAGATTGATGAGGAACCGAATGGCAAACCAAGCGTATCAAATGGCTTTAGTCACACAAGATAGTTTAGATAGCTATATCCGCTCAGCGAACAGCTACCCTATGCTGACTCCTGAAGAGGAACGTGGACTTGCAGAGCGATTACATTACAAAGGTGAGATCGACGCTGCGAAAGGCTTGATCCTTTCCCACCTAAGATTCGTGGTGCACGTTGCAAGAGGCTACTCTGGCTACGGGCTACCAATGGCTGATCTCGTCCAAGAAGGTAACATCGGCTTGATGAAGGCTGTTAAGCGCTTCAATCCAGAAGTTGGTGTTCGTCTCGTCTCGTTTGCTGTTCACTGGATCAAAGCTGAAATCCATGAATACGTTCTACGTAACTGGCGTATCGTTAAAATTGCGACCACTAAGGCACAGCGTAAACTGTTCTTTAACCTTCGTAAGTCTAAAAAGCGTTTGGGTTGGTTCAATAACGGTGAAGTTGAGACGGTTGCTCGTGAACTGGGTGTTGAGCCTTCAGAAGTTCGTGAGATGGAATCTCGCTTAGCAGCACAAGATGCGACGTTTGAAGCGCCTATGGACGATGACGATGGCGGTTCTGCTTACACTGCTCCAGTTTACTACCTAGAAGACAAGGCGTCAGACGTTGCTGAGACGGTTGAAGCGGCTAACTGGGAGTCACACACCAATAATCGCCTAGGGCTAGCACTAGCAAGCTTAGACGAGCGTAGCCAACACATTGTTCGCTCACGTTGGTTAGACGACAACAAGGCAACCCTGCAAGACTTAGCGGATACCTACAGTATCTCAGCTGAGCGTGTTCGCCAGTTAGAAAAGAATGCGATGAAGAAATTGAAACAAGCCGTTGGTGATTTCTAATAGCATCTAGTTTCTATTAGCTTCTACTTTCTAGTAGAGCTAACAAATAGCTGAATTTTGAAAAGGCCGAGATCGAGAGATCTCGGCCTTTTTGTTTTGGATCGATTTCTCAACTTTTGCGATCGAAATTTGCAAAATGATTTTGTGGATAACTCTGTGAGAAGTTTATTCGTCAGCTATCTAAAAGCAGTGTGTAGTAAGGCTTTGACGGGGTTTTTCGAGTGGGGATATGTTTCAGTTAACCCACAGTTAGATCAGGATCATTACTACATGTTGTGGATCTATTTTTGAAAAGACACTTTATTCACGCAATTCACAGATTTATCCACAAATGGTGTAAAAGTGATCGCTGGTGGATAACCTTATTAAGTGGATGTGAATGTTAGCCTTGGGATAGGTTACAATGGCAGCAAAGTAAATCAGTATAAAAAGAGAAAGTCATGGACCAGTTTAAACATATCGATGTTAAAGGCGCTCAAGCCCTCATCGAACAAGGCGAAGCTCGACTTGTCGATATACGTGACCCGCAGTCTTTTGCGGTTGCCCACCCAAAAACAGCCTACCACCTGACTAACGATACGATGGTGTCATTCATGGATGAGGTTGAGTTCGAACAACCTATCTTAGTGATGTGCTACCACGGCATCAGTAGCCAAGGTGCGGCACAATATTTAGTGAACCAAGGCTTTGAAGAGGTATATAGTGTTGATGGTGGTTTCGAAGCTTGGCATCGTGCTGAACTTCCAGTGATCGCAGGTTAATGACTTTCATCACCTGAACCGCCTCAAGCATCCCTCATAGAATGAATAGGAAGTAACAATGATTAGATTGATGGTGTTAGACAATCCACGTCTTGCTCAAGCATTTATTGATTATATGGCCTCTCGTCAGATCCCTATTCAGATGTCTCCAGAGGGAGAAGGGCGTTTTGCTCTTTGGCTTCTTGATGGCCAATTTCAGGTTGAAACCGAAGCTGAGCTGAATCGTTTTCTGGCTGAGCCCAATCATAAGCGCTATCAAGCTGCATCTTGGGACATGGCAGAGACCAGAAAGAGCAACTTCCATTACCACACGCCAAGCTTCATGGGCATGATCAAAGCCAAAGCAGGCCCAGTGACACTAAGCCTGATGTTGGTGTGTGTGGTGATTTTTGCGCTGCAACAGATCGGTTTTGGCCAAGCTATTTTCAATGCCCTACATTTCCCAGCGGTGGATGGACAGCAATGGCAGCTGTGGCGTTGGTTGAGTCATGCCGTTCTACATTTCTCTGTTATGCACATCGCATTTAATATTTTGTGGTGGTGGCAGCTAGGTGGAGACATTGAGAAGAAACTTGGCAGCCTCAAGCTACTTCAGATCTTTGCTGTCTCTTCTGCGCTTTCAGGTGCTGGGCAGTATTGGGTTGAAGGGGCGAACTTCGGTGGTTTGTCTGGTGTTGTGTATGCCTTGGTTGGTTACTTATGGGTGGTTGGTGCGAAGGCGCCACAACTTGGTTTAGGTATCCCAAGACAGATTGTCGGCTTTATGTTGGTGTGGTTGGTGCTTGGGTACATGCAGCCATTTATGGCTATCGCCAATACGGCGCATTTAGCTGGTCTAGCCGCTGGTGTGATTATTGGCTTTATCGATGCGATGAAAGCACCAAGCTCGGCAAGAAGCTAATTCATATCTTCTAATGAGTAGCCAAACGATAGAGACAAAAAAAGCGGCCAGATGAGCCGCTTTTTTATTGGGATTCGTTTTACATCATTACTGATAAAGGTATTTGGTAAACAGTAAGTCAGCAATCAGGGTTTTACCTGTCTCTGGAAGCAAAATCTTGTTGAGGTGTTCAACTAAGGATTTTCTTAAGTCTTCACGGCCAGATAGAGATTTAATGGTTTCTTCGTTTTGTTTGCCAAGCAATTCAATCACCGCATCGCGAATCAGTGGTTGGTGATGCTCAATAGCGGCCAAGTCGCTACTAGTTGCCACCATGATGTCGAGGCGAACCTGAATGTAGCCCAGTTTTTTACCTTTAGTGTAAAAATTGGTGGTCAGGTCTGGCTCTAGCGTGAAGTAGGCGAGTTTAGCTGCCGACTCCTCTTCCGCGAAACTTGATGCTGAAAAGAGTAGGGTAATCGCAAGAAATATTTGGGCTACATAACGTTTGTGCATATTTGTGACTTTTCTTTAGTTTATTCGCGATATTCGAAACGCATTAGTCTTGTTACAATGAGCGGTCTAAATCTAAATACGTTTACAATTCGAAGAACGCTTTAATTTTGTTCGAAAGTTGAAGCTTTATTGTACGTGTAAAGTCACCTATTGAATACTAGTATGAATCAGCCAATATCGCTGTATCTTAATTCGTTAATGAATGTAGATTGGCAAAGTACAGAAACATTTGATTTTCCTAATGAAACCACCAAAGAGTGGCTGATGGAGCAAGGTTCTCTTTCCCGCAAGTTGGGGAAGTGCTGTCAGCACCTGTCTGTTGAGTTGCTTCATAATCAAGTTGTAGAACGCTCAATGCTGCAACAAGACGAGGAACATCTTTTATCATCGTTTGATTGCTTACTGCGTAAAGTGATTTTAAAGGGTGATGACGAACCGTGGGTGTTAGGTCGAACCTTGATTCCCCGAGTCACATTAGAAGATCATCAGCACTCAGACCTTTCTCAACAAGGTAATGTCCCGCTTGGATTGACCGTTTTCAGTGCTGAGAACGTGGAGCGAGATGCGCTGCAAGTCGGTTGGGTTATCGCAGGCGATGAGCGATTACTCGCGCGTCGTTCTCGATTATGGATGAACCATAAACCGATGCTTGTGGCAGAACTGTTTTTACCAACATCACCCATTTACTCTAAGGAGAGTGTGTAAATGCTTGCCACCAAAGCGAAGGCGTATTGGCAATTAACGCGAATGAATCGCCCGATTGGTACCCTATTACTCCTTTGGCCGACCTTGTGGTCACTGATTATCGCCGCACAAGGTATGCCTGATTTTGATGTCTTGGTTGTTTTTGTACTCGGCGTGGTGTTGATGCGTTCAGCTGGCTGTGTGATCAATGACTTTGCGGACCGTAAAGTAGATGGTCATGTTAAACGTACCAAGCAGCGTCCATTACCCTCAGGTTTGGTTTCCAGTAAGGAAGCGATTCTGCTCTTTTTAGTGCTAGCCGTAGTTTCATTCTTGCTGGTACTCACCATGAATCCACTGACCATTAAGCTCTCATTTATTGGTGTGGGTCTGGCGTTCATTTACCCTTTCATGAAGCGTTTTACGCATCTTCCACAGTTGTTTCTTGGCTTAGCGTTTAGTTGGGCGATACCAATGGCTTGGGCGGCACAAACCAATGAACTGCCAAGCATTGTGTGGTTTGTCTTCGTGATTAACGCGTTGTGGACGATTGCTTACGACACGCAATATGCGATGGTTGACCGAGATGATGACTTGAAGATTGGTATTAAATCGACGGCTATTTTATTTGGTCGCTTCGATAAACTGATTGTTGGCTCTTTGCAACTCGTCACCCTAGCGATGCTGATTGCGTTAGGCATGCATTACCAACTAGGAGATACCTTCTATTGGGCACTGTTGGTAGCGGGAAGCTTATTTGTGTATCAACAACACCTGATGCGCCACCGTGATCGAGACCTTTGTTTCCAAGCCTTTCTAAACAACAACTATGTTGGAATGGCAGTGACAGCGGGCTTGTTCATTACCTTCTGGTAATCATCCGCTTTTCGAGTTAACGAATGCTAAAGAAAAAGGCACCCATTGGGTGCCTTTTTTGATCGCGTTTGGCCTCGCTATTCAAGAGACACCAAGCTGATGATTACTCCGCTTGGTGGATACTCTCTTGAATCGTCAAACGTACTTCAGGGTAAAGCATTGAGTAGAGAAGCTTAGCGAATTGCTGAGTCTTGTCTAAATCACAGTTACCATCGTTATCCAGATATTGCTGTTGTTTCAGAGTTGCGAACATCGACGCAAACACGCCTTTATCGAAGAACTCTGGTGCATTGATGCCTTGCAGACGACCAAGTCGCTGTGCAATGTCTTGGCTCTTCTGTTCAAGATCGGATTTATCCAGATCAGGGTTCTCTGCTAACAGGTTCAAAGCAATAGAGTAGCGTTGTAGCGTTTCTGAAATCGTACGACCTAACAGCATCAGTGCTTGGCTGTTTGATTGGTTGATGGTGACTTCATTATCAGAAACCACAAGCATACCTTGGTTAACCAGCTCTTCAATGATGTTAGAAACCACGCCTTCAAGCTTGTCTTCGTCGTAGCTTAGGAACAGCTCTTTCTTCAAGAACGGGTAGATAGCAGCAACGTTCTCTTGGATCGCGTCAATTGATAAACCGCGTTGACGAATAGTCATCTGTGCAATTAACGATGGCAGAGCAAACAAGTGAATGATGTTGTTTCGGTAGTAGGTCATCAGAATTGACTGGTGACGGTCTAGCGAAATGATGTCGCCCATTGAGTCTGATTCAATCAAGAACTTGTTCAGTGATTCAGCATGTTTTACTAAATCTTCAGCGCTGTCTTTTGGCACAGTGAACGTTGCCGAATATGGAACATTCTTAAGCAGAGACAGGTAGCAATTAATCTGAGAAACCAAAGAGTCACGAGACAATGCGCGCTGTCTTGAAGCCAATAGTGCCGTTGCACAAAGGGTCAGGGCATTGGTCGCTGCCGCATCGTTAATGTGCGTCATCATTTTGGTCGCCAAGTCATTAACCACCGGGTTCATCCATTGTGGTTTGCTAGTGCCCATTGGGTCGATGTCTTTGGTCCACTCAGGTGAGTGTTCATTCAGGTATTGGTTCAGTTGAATTGGCTCACCGAAGTTCACGTAGCCTTTACCAAAGTTACGCAGCTTACGAATGGTACGAATCACTAAGCTCGCGTTTTCTTTCTCTTTACGCTTACCACGAAGTTCTTTTGCGTAAGTCGCCACTTCCATCACGTGCTCGTAGCCGATGTACACAGGAACCAAAGTCACCGGGCGATTCATGCCGCGCAGCATCGCTTGAATAGTCATCGCCAACATGCCGGTCTTCGCTTGCAATAAACGACCTGTACGAGAACGCCCACCTTCACTGAAGTACTCTACTGAGTAACCTTTAGCGAACAACTCCGCTAGGTATTCACGGAAAATCGTCGAGTACAGCTTGTTGCCTTTGAAGCTACGACGAATAAAGAACGCACCACCATGACGGAAAATAGGACCGGCAGGGAAGAAGTTCAGGTTGATACCCGCAGCGATGTGCGGCGGCACCATGCCTTCATGATAAAGCACATAAGAAAGCAGTAAGTAGTCCATGTGGCTACGGTGACAAGGCACGTAAACAATCTCGTGACCATCTTGAGCCAACTTACGAACCGTTGAAGCGTTGCTGATATGCAGGCCTTGGTACAACTTATTCCACAGCCAACCAAGAATCTTCTCACCACGCTTGATCAGCGAGTAAGAGAAGTTCGCAGCAATCTCGTCCATAATGTCTTGAGCTTCTTTGCTCGCTTTCTCGATCGAGATGTTCTTTGCTTGTGCTTCGTCTTCAATCGCTTTTTTGATCGCTTCTGATTTTAACAGGCGATCAAACAGAGCTTGGCGGCTTGGCAGGTTAGGGCCTGATGCTGCAAGCTTTTGGCGAGAGAAGTGAATACGTGCCACGCGCGCCAGTTTGTGCGCGATGGTGCTGTCGGTGCCGTGTGAGTTGGCCATGTAACGCAGAGAAACCACAGGACTAAAGCGAACCAAGCAGTCACGACCGGCTAGCAATACCGCTTTTGATTTCTCTAAGCCGTTCATTGCCTGTAGGTAAGGCTTCTGGTTATTCTCTTTACCAGGTTTGCGCCCCCACAAAACGGTAGCAGGGATAACTTGAACATCGAGTTCAGAGTCGTCGGCGTGCAGTGAAAGCAATTCAGAGAACACTTCAATTGAAGAGCTTGGTACATAATCATCGTCTTGCAGCAGAGTTTTGCGAGAAGAGATGAAAACGTAGCGTTGCAGTGATTTGCCGTTGATTTCAAGCTTGCTCAACGGATCAGGTAGGCCTAATTCAAGTGCATGTTTTTGCAATGTAAGAATGTCGACACTTGAGCGAAACGGTAAGGCGTATACAATAGGTTTGCTCAAATCAATGTTCAAATCCTCAACAGGGTTTGAAGGAATTGATGTGCCCTTTACCAATACGGATAAAGGTAGCTTCATTAATGAACGTGAAAAAGATTGTCCAGAAGACATATAGGTTCACTGCCTCAATAGTTATTTCAATGTGCTGAAGCGTATCTCTATTTCTCTGATAAAAAGGATAAATCCTATGAGTGAAATAGGGATAAGCCTAGGCGTAAATTTAATCGATGCAAGAATACCAGAAACTGGTCTAACCTTTTAATGGAAATAGTCATATTGCCGTTAAGTTTGTGGAAAATCATTCATCGACTGATTGAGTATAGGGTTAAAAATGACCAAAAAATCAAACACCGGATTCAAACGCATCATCAAAGCAGCAGGCTTTTCATGGCAAGGCATTACGAGTTCGTTTAAAAATGAGGCTGCATTTCGACAGGAAGTGTTCATGGCGGTCGTGCTTATTCCGTTGGCATTTTACCTAGATGTAAGCCAAGTTGAACGAATCTTAATGATCTCATCGGTGGTATTGGTGATGGTTGTCGAGCTAATCAATACCGCGATTGAAGCGGTTGTCGACCGAATCGGCAGTGAACATCATGAGCTTTCTGGGATGGCTAAAGATGTCGGTTCGGCAGCAGTTTTCATCTGTTTGGCACTCGCAGGTTATGTGTGGCTAGAGATCCTGTTTTTGTAATTTGCTAAAAATGAACTAAAAACAACCAATTGCTTTGCTTTTGTTCAGTTACTGGATATACTCACAGTCAACTGTATAAAAAGACAGGTGAATCATGAAGCCGTTAACGCCCCGCCAGCAACAAGTCTTTGACCTTATCAAAGGTAAGATCGAAGATTCCGGTATGCCACCGACACGTGCAGAAATCGCGCGTGAACTAGGCTTCCGTTCTGCTAATGCTGCAGAAGAACATTTGAAAGCTCTTGCTCGTAAAGAAGCGATTGAGATTATCCCGGGTGCGTCTCGCGGTATTCGTATTTTGCTTGAAGATGCAGCAAACGAAGAGCAAGGTTTACCATTAATCGGTCAGGTTGCCGCTGGTGAGCCTATCTTGGCTCAAGAGCATGTAGAAATGCATTACCAAGTTGATCCAGGCATGTTTAAACCACAAGCTGACTTCTTACTTCGTGTAAATGGCGAAAGTATGAAAGACATCGGTATTATGGATGGTGATTTATTAGCTGTTCATAAAACACAAGATGTACGCGATGGTCAGGTTGTAGTGGCTCGTGTCGATGATGATGTAACGGTAAAACGCCTAGAACGTAAAGGTTCAACGGTTCTGTTACATGCTGAAAATGAAGAGTTTTCTCCAATCCATGTCGATCTAGAATCTCAACACTTGTCTATTGAAGGGCTTGCGGTTGGTATTATTCGCAACACCGACTGGATGTAGTCAGTACAAATAGCTTATTGATATTTATTCTCAATAACTTGTCATTGTAATTGATATTCATTATCATCTTCTTTGTCGAGATACAAGGAAGATGATGATGCCAAACCCAACCAAACCTCAAATGAAGCCGCTTACTCGTAAGCCGCGCTCCTCTGTTCAAAAGGCTTCTTCTGAACAAGGGTCTGTACATCAAGAATTCCAAGTTCCGACCAACCTCGTTCAACATCTTTGGTTTCGTAGTCGTGAAAGCCTAGCCGATGATGGTCTCGTTTATGATCCTATCGCAGCTCAAGCCTGCAAGCGTTGCCAGCTCGCACCAGAATGTCTTACCGGTGAACTCGACCAACAGCAACTCCTTTACGCGACACTGACTCAACTTTGTGATTCTCAAGTTCAACAGTTTTTATCTCATAACCCAGATGCTTGGATTATTAACGTGGGAGCAGGGCTCGATACCCGTTTCTACCGTTTAGATAATGGCCGCTGTCATTGGGTTGAGTTAGATGTAACCGAGAATCTGCTTTGGCGACAACGCTTGTTCCACAAAAATGAACGCTATCGCTTAGAGTGTGGCTCTGTTGATGACCTAACTTGGTTGGATGAACTTAATATTCCAGAACAAGCCTCGGTGATGGTGGTGTGTGAACATGCTTTGCTGGATTGTAATGAACAACAGACCGCGAACTTCATTCAGTCTTTGAGCCGCTACTTTACTCATGCACATGCGTGTTTAGTCTTAGCTGGAGATAAAAGCTCAAGTACGTTGGGACAAAAGCTTGGTTCAGGAAAGTATGCTCATGGGTTGTCTTCACCAATAGACAGCGTTCTTAATTGGCTGCCATGGGCACAATGGGTAAAAGCGTTTTCTCCACTAGACCAAAAATGCAACCGTTGGAAATTGTGGCAGCGACTTCTTTGTAAGATCTCTCAGGTCAAAAAGCGTTTAACGCCGCAGTTAGTGCTCGTTAAGTGGTAACCCTAGTGGTTCTGTATTTCGAGTAACTGAGTACATAGCCGGTATAAGTAAAATTCCACAACATAGTGAAAGCCCACCCACTAGGTTAAACTATCGCCTCTAATCTAAGAGGTGATCGTGAAGTTATTTAATCCCCAAACTATTTTTCAAACGCTATCCAATCAGGCGATGCATAAAAAAGTGCTGTTGCTCGCGATCCCGATGGTTCTCTCTAATATTACTGTTCCACTGTTGGGCTTAGTCGATGCGGCGGTTATCGGTCACCTAGAGCACTCTTGGTATTTAGGTGGTGTGGCGCTGGGCGGCACAATGATCAGCGTGACCTTTTGGTTGCTTGGTTTCCTGCGTATGTCGACAACAGGGCTAGCTGCACAATCTTATGGTGCGAATGATGGCAAGCAACTAGGCTTAGTTTTTGTGCAAGGCGTGACCATGGCCTTAGGGTTTGCTGGTGTCTTTTTGCTTTTACACAGTTTAGTCGCCGATTTAGTTTTCTCATTGAGTAGCGCCAGTGATCAAGTTAAGCACTATGGTCAGCAATATTTCTCAATCCGCGCTTGGAGTGCACCTGCCGCGCTGACTAACTTTGTGATTCTAGGTTGGCTGCTCGGGACTCAAAACGCCAAAGCGCCAATGTGGATGGTGATCATCACCAATATCACCAATATCGTTTTGGATATCGTTTTTGTTATCGGCTTAGGGTGGCAAGTGGAAGGTGCTGCATTGGCATCTGTAATGGCTGATTATGCCGGTCTAACATTTGGCCTAATTTGTGTTTACCGAATCTGGGCGAAGAAGCAGTTACCATCGCCATGGGATCTGCTTAAGAAAACCAGCCAAGGTTTGAGTCGTTTCGTGAAATTGAATCGCGATATCTTTCTTCGTTCATTATGCCTACAAGCGACTTTCACTTTCATGACCTTCCAAGGTGCAAGCTTTGGCGATGATGTTGTTGCGGCCAATGCCGTGTTGATGAGTTTCTTGATGATCATCTCTTATGGGATGGATGGCTTTGCCTACGCAATGGAAGCGATGGTCGGTAAGGCGATAGGCGCGAAAGACAAAGATGAGCTGAACCAGTCATTGATTGGAACTTTCTTCTGGAGCTTCAATATTTGTTTGGTACTGACCATAGTGTTCGCACTCGTTGGCTCGAGCTTAATCAATATGATCACCACAATCCCAGACGTGAAGAGTCAAGCCGAGGTGTATTTACCGTGGTTAATCGCAATGCCATTGGTGTCTATGTGGTGCTTCTTGTTGGATGGTATTTTTGTTGGAGCAACCAAGGGCAAGGATATGCGCAATAGTATGTTTGTTGCGACCTGTAGTTTCTTCGCGATTTTCTATTTAGCATCAGGTTTAGAGAACCATGCACTGTGGTTAGCGATGCTGAGCTTTATGGCAATGCGCGGAATTGGTCTTGGTGTGTTGTTTGTTTCTCAGTGGAAGAAAGGGGAGTTTCTCGCTTAGCTCTGAGGGGTCTGTTTGTGGAGAGTAAATGAGGCTGTACAGGTAAAGGGGTATTTAGAACATCATGATCTAATTACTATCAATGCCTTAATATTCAGTGTTTTAAATAAAAACAGCAAGCGCGTGGCTTGCTGTTTATGTATTTGGCCTATGGGTGGTCAAATACTCCTATTGGTTCTTTATCTAGAATAAACGGTTAAGCCCGTTGAGTGCTGCAACACGATAAGCTTCCGCCATCGTTGGATAGTTAAAGGTTGTATTCACAAAGTACTCGATGGTATTTGCTTCACCTTTCTGTTCCATGATCGCTTGTCCGATATGGATGATTTCAGCGGCACGCTCACCAAACACGTGGATACCTAAAATCTCTTTGGTTTCGCGATGGAACAGAATCTTCAAGCTACCAATGTCTTTACCCGCAATTTGAGCACGAGCTAGGTGTTTGAATGAAGAACGTCCTACTTCATACGGTACTTTAGCTGCGGTAAGTTCTTGCTCGGTTTTACCAACAGAACTGATCTCCGGGATGGTGTAGATGCCGGTTGGAATGTCTTCGATAAGGTGGCGTTCAGCTTCACCTTTCACAATTGCTTGAGCCACAAATCGACCTTGGTCATAAGCCGCGCTTGCTAGGCTAGGGTAGCCAATCACATCACCGACAGCGTAAACATGGTCAACATTGGTTTGGTAATTGGTATTTACTGAGACTTGCCCACGCGAGTCCGCTTCTAAGCCAACAGCACCAAGGTTCAGTTTATCGGTATTACCCGTTCGGCCATTGGCATACAGTAGGCAATCAGCGCGCATCTTTTTACCTGACTCTAGGTGAATGATCACGCCATCATCAGTGCCTTCAATTTTCTCAAAGGTTTCATCGTTGCGAATCACGACACCGCTGTTCCAGAAGTGATAAGAAAGTGCATCTGAGGTTTCATTGTCTAGGAATGACAACAGACGGTCACGAGTATTGATAAGATCGGTTTTTACACCCAAACCGCGGAAAATCGACGCGTATTCACAACCAATAACGCCAGCACCATAGATGATGATGTGTTGCGGGTCGTGTTTAAGAGAAAGAATCGAGTCACTGTCGTAGATACGTTCATGCAGGAAGTCGACGTTATCTGGTTGGTAAGGGCGAGAGCCTGTCGCGATAACAAATTTGTCTGCACTGTAATGTTCTTCAGTGCCATCGCTTTGCATTACCGAGACAGTGTTGGTATCGATAAAACGTGCAGTACCAAAGACCAACGTGCACTGGTTGCGGTCGTAGAAGCCTTGGCGTAATCGAGTCTGCTTGTCGATAACCGATTTGGCATGCCCCAAAATGTTAGAAAACGTTGAGTGTATGCTTTTGTTGTTCTGACAAAACAGCGGATTACTGTTGAATTCGATAATACGACTTACGGCATGACGCAGTGCTTTTGAAGGAATTGTTCCCCAGTGAGTACAACCACCACCAACGCTGCTCTCTTTCTCAATGATTGCAACGTTCAACCCGGCTTTGGTTAATCCCATCGCTGCCCCTTCTCCTCCGGGGCCACTACCAATTACGATTACATCAAAGTGGTTGGAGTGCGGCATAGATATCTTCCTTGTTATATTTGATTAACATTGCTTTAGCGAGATTTTAACCGATTCTGTTCTCGGGTACATGAAAAGGGCATCAGAGAGTCGGTGGGATCACGCAGTGTTATCGAAAAAATAATATTTGGTATGTCGTATGTCTCCAAATGACAGCGTGGATATTGAAATTTTTTCTTCGAACGTATTTACTTCGGTACGTGAACAAAGAGGTATGTTTAGTGTCTTATATAACCAGAGTGCCTTATATAAATAAGTGATTCGCGTTATATTGAATAGAGTATTAGACATGCCTGTTTAGGCTGTAAAAGAAGAAATTGATAAAGTATGAAACCAATGGGCATTCGCGCACAGCAAAAAGAAAAAACTCGTCGCAGCTTAATCGATGCAGCATTTAGCCAACTCAGCGCCGATCGTAGTTTTTCCAATCTAAGCTTGAGAGAAGTCGCTCGTGAGGCTGGAATAGCACCGACTTCCTTTTATCGTCACTTCAAAGACATGGATGAGCTTGGCTTAACCATGGTTGATGAAGGTGGCTTACTGCTGCGCCAGTTAATGCGTCAAGCTAGGCAACGCATAGTAAAAGAAGGCAGTGTGATTCGTACATCGGTTGAAACCTTTATGGAATTCATTGAAAGCAGCCCTAACGTATTCAGACTGTTATTGCGAGAGCGCTCAGGAACTTCATTTGAGTTTCGTGCAGCGGTAGCTCGTGAGATACAGCACTTCTCTGCTGAGTTAACCGAATATTTGATAACGACTGGCATGACACGAGACGAAGCTTTTACTCAAGCTGAAGCCTCCGTTATCTTGGTCTTCAACTCAGGGGCAGAAGCATTAGATTTAGATCGACGTCAGCGAGATGAACTGGCTGAACGCTTGATCATGCAATTGCGAATGATGGCCAAAGGGGCTTTTTGGTATCGTAAAGAACGTGAACGTAACCGATTAAAAGGCGGGATTGAATAATGTCGAATGAAAATAATACTGTAAACCGTGGTTCAGAAAGAAAGACACTCGTACTTGCTGTTATTGCCGGTGTGTGTGGTGATGCTCTGTTATCTTGGGTAACAATGAGCGAAGTGGGCTTCTCTATTTTCCCACTGATTGCTTTAGTCTTGGCTGTACAAGCACTTTACCAAGAGTACCTAACTAACCCAGTATCTGAAGATATTCCACTAGTAGGTTTGGCTTGTTTCTTTGTAGGTGCATTTGGCCACTCGGCTTTTGTGAAGGCACAACACCCTGATGCTGGCTCAAACTTCTTTGCGATTATTGTCGCGATGTTGCTTCTTGCATGGGTAGGTAAGAAACTCGGCTTTATCGGCAAAACTGCTTAAGCTGATTTAGAAATTAAAAAAACGAGCCAATGGGCTCGTTTTTTTGTATCTGCTGTTTGGCTTAGACCTGAAAGCGATACTTACGCTTTACGCTCTAGGAATACGCCAGCTTCCATGTGGTGCGTGTAAGGGAACTGGTCAAACAGAGCAAAACGAGTGATGTCGTGCGTTTCGCTTAGGATGTCTAGGTTCTCTTTCAATGTTTCAGGGTTACAAGATATGTACATGATACGCTCGTAGCCTTGAACCATCTTACAAGTATCAACATCCATACCTGAACGCGGTGGATCAACAAAGATAGTGTTGCAGTTGTAGCTCTTAAGATCGATGTTCGCTTGCTGTAGACGACGGAACTCACGCTTGCCTTCCATTGCTACAGTAAAATCTTCTGCAGACATACGGATGATCTGAACATTTTCAATGTTGTTCGCAGCGATGTTGTATTGCGCAGATTCTACTGACGGTTTCGCCAGTTCAGTTGCCAGTACACGCTCGAAGTTTTGTGCTAGCGCTAATGAGAAGTTACCGTTACCACAGTAAAGCTCAAGTAAGTCGCCTTTGCTGTCTTGAGTACAATCGACAGCCCATTCCAACATTTTCTCTGCCACTTTGCCGTTGGGTTGAGTAAAGCTGTTCTCTACTTGTTGGTAGATGTAGCTATCACCATTCACATCTAGCTTTTCAATTACGTAGTCGCGGTCCAGTACGATTTTCATCTTACGCGCACGGCCAATCAGGTTTAGGTTAAAACCTTCATCGTTTAATTGCTGCTTAAGTGCTTTAGCATCTTGAATCCACTGTTCACCTAATTGACGGTGGTAAAGCAATGACACCAAAATTTCGCCGCTTAACGTAGAAAGGAAGTCTACTTGGAATAGCTTGTGGCGCAGAGAGTGGTTGTCCTTCATTGCATCTGTTAATAGAGGCATTAGGTCATTGATAAGACGGCTAGCTGCAGGGAACTGGTCTACGCGGTATTTTTCTTTAGTCTCTTGATTGAACATGACGTAATACATATCGTCACCTTCATGCCACACGCGGAACTCAGCACGCATGCGATAGTGTTGTTCTGGAGATTCATACACTTCCAGTTCAGGCACATCATATTCTGAGAACATTTCTGTAAGACGCTCTGTCTTTTCTGCCAGTTGTTCTTGGTAGCGTTGCGGGTTTACATCTAAATTCGCCATTGTTATGCCTTTTGCTGTCGTGCTTTTAAATCAAGAGCGCAGATTTTATTCAATCACAGGCGCTTGTCCAGTGTTGAGAGCCATTCAATGTAAATCGACCATGAAAACTATAGCTTATAACTATCTTAGACTAGACAAATGATTCATAGGTCAATACTATCTTCGGCAAGCTGGTGTCATTTAGATGTATAGATGGCTGAAGAGGGAATCTGGTGTAAATCCAGAACTGACGCGCAGCGGTAAAAGAGAACGAGTATTCATAAGACACTGCAAATAGCTTTTTGTGGGAAGTCGAATATTAGGTAACCATAAGGGTTGTGCTCTTGAGTCCGAATACCTGCCAGCGGCTAAACCATGACATGTGGTTTGGTAGGAATTTACGCGATTTAGGATCACAACATGAACAAATCCCTTTTAGCGGTTGCTGTAGCATCGCTGCTTTCACCTATCTCCAATTTACACGCCCAACAAGCATCTGCCGACGAAACCATGGTGGTTACGGCTAACCGTTTTGAGCAAAGCACGGAAAGTGTTGTCGCTCAAGTTGAAGTAGTAACACGCCAAGATATCGATCGAATTCAAGCTAAGTCTCTAACAGATGTGTTTAGACGATTGACGGGTATTCAGGTTTCACAAAATGGAGGCCGAGGACAGCAAGCTTCGATCTTTGTTCGTGGTGCTAACTCTGATCAAGTGCTTGTTCTCATTGATGGTATTCGTTTTGCGCGAGCTGCAAAGGGTGGTGTCGATTTTAGCCAGTTACCAATTACATTCGTTGACCGAGTGGAATACGTTCGAGGAGCTCGTGCCGCTATGTATGGCTCAGAAGCTATCGGCGGTGTTATCAACATTATTACTGTTGCAAACTCTGACAATGAAAAAACGGCAGTTAGTGCAGGTTTAGGAAGCTTAGATTACCAAGAGCTGAGCTTTGTTAGTGGTACTAAGGTCGGTGAAAATGGTCACTTGAACGTATCTGTTGGTTACGATTCCGATGAGGGATACAACGTTCATCCATTACCAGGTGTTAATGATGGTGATCGCCATGGTTTTGAATCACGCAATGCTCTAATTGGTTATGTTCATAATTTTGATCAGCAATGGAGTGGCTTCGCGAATTTCCGTATGTTTGAAACCATTTCTCAGTACGATGGTTCATTTGGTACAGACCATTCTTACAAAGAAGCTGAAGTTCAAAATTCGACCTTTGCTACTGGTGTTAAATATAGTGGCAGTGAACTTAAGTCTGATTTCTTAGTTAACTATCAGAATCAAGATAACTGGAACTACGAACAGTCTTTAGGCAAGAACTCAGCGTCAGCAACATCTGATGAGCTTGAACAGCTAAATGTTCAATGGGTGAATTCATACAAACTAACGTCGTCACTGACTCTTAGTGGTGGTGTAGATTGGCGTGATGAGGCTTATATTGTTAAGCCTTCGAATACTGAATACGACAGAACGAATGTTGCGTACTTCGCTGCATTAAACGCAGATGCGGATAAAGTGTTCGGAGAACTGAGTCTTCGTGTTGATGACAATGAGCAGTTTGGTACAGAAACTACTTACAACACAGGGTTAGGCTATCGTTATGCTGAGTGGCTTGTTGTAAAAGCAGCTTATGGCACATCCTTCAAAGCACCTAACTTGTATCAACTATATAGCTACTACGGTAATGCACAGTTAGAAGCTGAAAAGGCAGATTCATTTGAACTGACTTTTGGTGGCTTAATCAAGGATGTTGATTGGTCGATTACTGGCTATGACACGAACGTCGAAGACTTAATTGATTACAACTACGCGACAAGTAAGTACTACAATACCGATGGCGAAAGCCAATTACGTGGTGTGGAAATGGTCGTTGGATTTGATACTAGCTTTATTAACCACCAAGTGAGCGCTAATTTCCAAGACCCAGAAGATCAATCTGGTGAGCAACTGATACGCCGAGCTAAGAAGATTTACAAGTATAATGCAGTGGCTAGTTTCGATGATGTTGATGTTTCATTAGGTTTCCAATATGTAGGTGAGAGACCGGACTTCTCTGAAGATCTCGCAGCGTATAGCTTGTTTGATGTTTCAGTGAACTACTATGCGAATGAAAACCTTACTTTAAATGGTCGAGTGGATAACTTAACTGACGAAGAGTACGAGACTGCTGGTGGATACCCATCACCAGAGCGTACATATTACGTGAATGCTACTTACCAATTCTAATTATCACCTAAACCGCCTTCGGGCGGTTTTTTCTTATTGGGTATATCAATGAAAAAGAAAGTCGTCATAAGTTGGTCGTCAGGCAAAGACTCTACATTAACCCTAGAGCGTTTGCTTGAGAGTGCTGAGTATGAAGTTGTTGCTCTTTATACTACCTATGTTGGAGATGAAGTCCCTTTCCAGGTAACTCCTATTGATGTCGTTGCCATGCAGGCACAATTAATCGGTTTGCCACTCATTACCATAGAGCTTCCTGAAGTGTTCCCGAGCAATGAGATTTACCAAAGTACGATTGTCTCAGCATTGGAAGGGTCTTGCTTATCAATTGATGCGGTCGCATTTGGCGATATGTTTTGCAATGGCATTGCCGACTATAGAAAAAGCTATATAGAACCGGCTGGCTGGGAGTGTGTGTTTCCACTAATGGGAGAGAGTAGCCAAACTCTGGCTCAAGAAATCATAAATAGAGGAATCGAAACCTTTCTCGTCACAGTTGATAGCGATGCATTAGACATGAGCTATTGCGGGAAAGAATACACGCCTGAACTAATAGACAGTTTGCCAAGTCACGTCGACCCATGTGGAGAAGATGGTGAGTTCCATACCTTAGTCACGTCAGCGCCATGCTTTAAAGGTAAGCTTAAGATAGAGCTAGAAAATGTAGAGCAGGGTGAGCGCTTTGGGCATCAACGCTACCGAGCTTGCATTATGTAGAGTGATGATTGGCGAAAACTAGGTGAAGGGGTATCATTGCTGCGGAACTTATTACAGGTAATGGTTGTGTCGGAAAGCATACAAAAAAACATATTGGTCTTTGATTCTGGAGTTGGCGGTCTGTCTGTATATAAAGAGATAAGCCAGTTACTACCCAATCACAACTATATCTATGTATTCGATAACGAGGCTTACCCTTATGGTGAGCTCGATCAGCAAGTCCTCATTCAGCGAGTCCAAAGTATCGTCGCCAGTTTTGTGGCGAGTCACGCTATTGATATCGTGGTGATAGCTTGTAATACGGCCAGTACGATAGTCCTGCCGACACTTCGCGCTAATAACCTTATCCCTATTGTCGGCGTAGTCCCGGCAATCAAACCTGCTTCGTTACTGGCTAATAAAGCGGTTGGCCTTATTGCGACTCCCGCGACGATTACTCGTGAATACACACACGAGCTCATCAAAAACTTCTCGAGTAATAAAAGAGTAGAGCTGTTGGGTTCTACTCGGCTGGTGGATATGGCCGAAGATAAACTCAGAGGCGAGGAGATTAGCCTTGAAGAGTTACAGCAAATCCTTCAGCCGATGATCAACACAATTGATGTGGCTGTATTAGGATGTACTCATTTCCCATTGATCAAATCAGAGATTCAACAAGTACTAGGTGAAAGTGTAGTGCTGATAGATTCTGGTAAAGCGATAGCTAAGCGGGTTCAAGATTTGTTGGGTTTGGAAAGCGTTAATAAAGAAGGGGGAGTACGTGAAGTTTTTTGTAGTGCACTTCCTAAAAAAGAAAGTGCACTAAATAGTATGTTAAAGCAGTTAGGGTTTAGCTCAGTTCAGATTCGTCCGCTTCAGGATGTTTAGGATCATTTGCAACACGTACTTTTAAAGTGCGTTGCATGTAATCTTTATCGTTAAGTGCAGAGATTGCATGATTCACATCATTACTTGCCATAACAACAAATCCAAAGCCTCTTCTTTTACCAGTACGTTTGTCTTTCATTAAACGTACTGCAAATACTTCACCATGCTCTGAGAATAATTCACGTACATGTGATTCGTTCGCTTTGTATGGAAGGTTACCCACATAAAGTGTTTTGGTTGAAGCCTTAGGTTCTGAATCTGATTTTGAGTCGGTGCTTGAAAAGTTAACAACAAAAGCGGAAGCCAAGACACCAAGGATAAAGGTAATTGCAGGCGATATATCTACCTGAGAGAAAACAATGCCGCCTAATACAGCCAGTGCGACAATTAACAACATCGATTTTTTTGAGTTCATATCGGAATACTACATATTAATAAACGAAATAGACGCATCTACCATTAACAAAATAGACACATGAATCTTACGTTCATGGCTTCCATTTTTCCAATGTATTGCTGTGATACGTCTCAAATGTTTAGTTTTTATTCGAAAAATGCGGATCTGGTGGCTTTTTAGGCGAACAAAACTTTTATTTCAAAAAGCCCTTGTGCTCCATCTCAATCTCTCTATAATGCCGCCTCACCGACACGGAGTGAGACGAAAGTCACACAGCGAAATCGGTAGAGAAAAAGAGTTTGAAAATAACCCTTGACTCTCAAAGTGGTGCAGGTATAGTACGCACCCCTAGCGACTGAGATGTGAATCACAAAACGCTAGCGCTCTTTAACAATTTAAACCTATCAATCTGTGTGGGCACTCGTTGATGAATATCAAAACGTTTTATCTTCTCTTTTAATTAAGAGAAGTAAAACAGATTCCTCGGAATCAACTTTGGTTTCAATGAACTGAGTGACCAATACGAATAACTACTTTCTCTTGTAGAAAGAAGGTATTTGGCACAGTCAATTCATTATCTTTCTGTTGGAAAGATAATAGCTTTAGAATTACTTTTTGTAGTTTTGAAGTCAGTATTCATTGAGCCGACAAAATCTTAAATTGAAGAGTTTGATCATGGCTCAGATTGAACGCTGGCGGCAGGCCTAACA
>NZ_JBFSUV010000037.1:0-57599 GCF_041467515.1 Vibrio sp. 10N.247.311.12 | reverse complement strand
TAAATCCATGAAAGATTTAGTGAACCAACTTGATATTGTCGACCGTACAGGTAAAGCTTTTGTCGCACCGAGTGCGTTAACTCAACGTCGAAAGACGTTGGGTGAAGACGCAATTAAAGCGGTCTTTGAGCGAATGACTACGTCATGGTTAAACAGTGCAAAGTTACCCCAATGGAATGGATTAACGCTGCTTGGCGTCGATGGCGTTGTTTGGCGAACGCCCGATAACCCGCAAAATGAAAAGGCATTTTCTCGACAAAAAGGGACGCAATATCCGCAAGTGAGAATGGTCTGCCAAATGGAACTAAGCAGTCACATTATTACGGCCAGTGCATTTGATAATTACAATACAAACGAAATGATATTAGCTGAAAAACTGATAGAAACAACACCAAACCATAGCGTAACAATGTTCGATAAGGGGTTCTATTCTTTAGGTTTATTACATAAATGGCAAGACTCTGGCTCAGAGCGCCATTGGCTTATCCCCCTCAAGAAAAATACACAATATGACATTGTTCAATCTTTAGGGCGAAATGACAAACTTGTTCAATTACACAGTAATCCAAGAGCTAGAAAGCTATGGCCTGATTTACCAAAGTCGATAACCGCTCGACTTGTCACTCGTAAAATTAAAGGAAAAGACTACCAAGTATTAACCTCCATGACGGACTCCCTGCGTTACCCATCAAAAGATATTGCAGGCCTTTATGAGCATCGTTGGGAAATAGAGCTGGGCTACCGAGAGCAAAAACAATACATGCTTGGAAACCGTCTTACGCTGCGAAGTCGTTTACCAGAGCTGGTCAAGCAGGAGTTATGGGGCATCTTGCTTACTTACAATTTAATCCGATATCAGATGGTCGAGCTCTGCTTCAATTTAAAGGGAAATTACCTTCCTTATCAACTGAGTTTTAACGGCACGTTAGCTCATGTATCAGCGTTACTTGTAGGCTTACCTTATTCAACACCAGGCGCAATACCTCGTCAGCTAAAGGGGTTCCACAACATGGCTGAAAGCTTAATACTTGAAGGGCGAAGGGAAAGGACATTCCCTAGAAGAGTTAAACCCAGACCACAACGGTATGCTAAGAACAAAAATGCCGTTCACTCTTAAGTGAACGGCATTAGGCTCGATAGCCCGTCTTTTTATGGTTCAGATTTGAACTCGTGATTGTTCAGAATTGAATAGCAGGTTAGTAAATCACTTTTACTTTTGACGCGCTCTCAATGGCATCTTCAATCGCTGTTTCTGTGCTGTTACGACGAGTAAGCGCCACACCTAAACGACGGCGACCATCGATATCAGGCTTACCAAACAGGCGAACTTGTGTTTGTGGTGCGTCTAGCGCTTCTGCAAGGCCTTCAAAGCGAATGTTGGTTGAAGTACCTTGACCAAGGATTACGGCAGAGGCACAAGGGCCATACTGAGTAATTGATTTGATCGGCATACCTGTAAATGCGCGTACGTGTAGTGCAAATTCCGATGAGTCTTGAGACATCAGAGTAACCAAGCCAGTATCATGTGGGCGAGGGGATACTTCGTTGAAGATAACGTGATCGCCTTTAACAAACAGCTCGACACCAAAGATACCGTGGCCACCTAGTGCATTAACCACTTGTTCAGCCGTGTATTGCGCGGCTTTAAGTGCGTTGTCTGACATCACTTGTGGCTGCCATGATTCGCGGTAATCACCGTCTTCTTGGCGGTGACCGATAGGCGCACAGAAGTGAACACCGTCGACTGCGCGAACGGTAAGTAGCGTAATTTCGTAATCGAAGTCGATGAAGCCTTCAACGATTACACGACCCGCGCCAGTACGACCGCCTTCTTGTGCGTAGTCCCAAGACTTCTGAATGTCTTCCTCTGTTTTGATAACGCTTTGGCCTTTACCTGAAGAGCTCATTACTGGCTTAACAACGCAAGGCATGCCCACGAATTCAACAGCGGCTGAGAAATCTTCAAAGGTGTCTGCGAAGCGGTAAGGAGAAGTGCTCAGTTTTAGTTCTTCTGCCGCTAGACGACGGATACCTTCGCGGTTCATCGTTAGCTTGGTCGCATTCGCAGTTGGAACGACATTTAAGCCTTGCGCTTCTAGCTCTACCAACTTGCTGGTGGCAATAGCTTCAATTTCAGGAACCACATAATCTGGCTTTTCTAGTTCAATGATCGCTTGAAGTGCATCGCCGTCTAACATGTCTAATACATGGCTACGATGCGCAACTTGCATCGCTGGTGCGTCTGCATAACGGTCACAAGCAATAACTTCCAAACCTAAACGTTGGCACTCGATAGCAACTTCTTTGCCGAGTTCACCTGAACCTAATAGAAGTACACGAGTAGCATTTTCACGAGTAGCAGTACCAAACATAGAAATTCCTTCCGATCTTTTGAACGATTGATTGAAAACTGGGTGATCATACTTATTTCAATGACAAAAGCAAACGTTTGCGCAAGTTGTTGCTTTAATTACAGGCATAAAAAAAGCAGCCCTGTTAAATAGGGCTGCTTATTTAAATTTTTGTTAATCAGATGTACTTAGATTGCTAAGTAAGTCACTGGAATGTCGGGATTAATCGCTTCTAATGTAGATTGCGTATCCGCTAGGTGACTGATGCTACCTTCTGCGATTTCAACCAAAGCAGCACTTTCAATTTGTTCGAAATCGAAGCCAGCCAGTTTAAGTTGAATTAACGCGACTTGCAGAGGTGGTAGGCTCGGGTTGAACGCTGCATTTTCAGCGTAAGCTCCCGTAAAAATTTCACCTGACGTCAGTTGTAGTGAAACACCACTTAGGTTTTTGGTGTAAGGAGCATGGCTGCGGTTTAGTGCTGCTAGCGCTTCTACAACAATAGGCGTTGTTTCTTCGGTCGTGTACTTATGATCAAGCTTTGTCATTAGGCCAGTTGTCACACCTAAATCAGCAGGGCCGAATGAGTCTGGCAGGTATTCTTGCAGAGACATTTCATCACGTTGTGGCAGCTGAACCTTAAGCTCTTTCGCTGTGGTCAGTTCGTTCATGAATTGACGACAGTGACCACAAGGGCTGAAATTGATGGTGATATCAGAGATACCTTGTTCGCCTTTCATCCAAGCGTGGCTGATTGCAGATTGCTCAGCGTGTACTGTTTGGCCAAGTTGAGCACCAGCGATTTCAAGGTTTGCACCAAAATACAGAGTGCCAGATAAACCACGCACGATTGCACCAACATAAAAGTCAGATAACGGAGCGTAAGAATAGGCTGCGGCAAAAGGAAGTAGCGCAATACGTAGCTCGTCATCCGCTAAACCACTTGCTTGCAGTAGGCTAGCAAATTGTTCTGGAGACAATGTCGCGTCAAAGTTGTCTGCTAATACGATGTCACTCAAAAGTGCTTTGATTGCTGTTGGAGCACTTTCCAGCGCCAGGGTAATACGACTGTTCATGTTGAATCCTTAATTGACCTTAGGCTTTAATTCTATGCAATGCTCAGGAATTTTCTGTGACTTTGATCACTAATGTGTTGTTGTTGTTACATTGGTTTGCATAATTAGAGTGAGGTCACAGATGAAATCGATTGCAAGAGTAAAAACTACCATTGATATCGCACTTATTGCTTGAAATTGAGTTTGGTTTGTCACGTATTGATGAATAAATGAGAGAAAAAAGCCCAAGCTATCACTGAAATAATCAGGTTATGCTTGGGCTTATTGATATCTGTAACGCCTAAAAGTCGCGAACCAGTGAGTTTAGCTATTTACCAACTCATCTATTAGAGCGCGTATAAACTGTAATCAAAGTGGTTAAGAATAGAACCAAACCACGAGCGAAAATATACTCGGTGCGATGATTGAGGTAATGACGCCACAAAGCACAAGAGCCAAAGAACTGAATGCTGCATCTTCCTGATTCTTTTCCGCACAAGTCGCGGTGCCTAAAGCGTGAGACACGGTACCCATGGTTAAACCACGGGCGATCGGGCTCTTAATACCAATGAGGTTGTAGATTGGGTAAGCAAAAATTGCCCCAAATAGACCCACAATCAATACCAGTATTGCCGCAATCGCTGCTTCACCACCTAAATGGCTCGATACTTCCATTGCAATTGGCGTGGTGACTGATTTGCCTAACAAGCTCGCAATCAAAGTTAAGTCCGCTTTAAATGCTACTGCGATCACTGCCGTTGTTGTCATCGACATCACACTGCCTAGCGTGCACGCAAAGGTAATGATGCGCCAGTTGGCTCTGATTTGAGGTAGCTGCTCATAAAGTGGGTAAGCAAGTGCAACAACCGCAGGCTGCAGCATGTAGGTAATCCAAGTGTTGTCAGCATAGTAAGTCTCAAACGGTACTCTAAAGAACGTGAGAATCGGAATGATGATACCAATGCTGATAAGCAGGGGGTTACACAGCGGCGAGTTTACTTTTTGACTTACCCAGCGAGCAAATAGGAATACCACGATGGTGAGTAGAATCCACATGATCAGTTACCTCTCGAAAGCAAGCGGTCTAAGAACCATGATAAGGATACTAACACCAATAATGTGCCACCAACGGCGCTCGCCATAATTGGCAATGCGTTCGCGATGAGCATGTCGAAGTGATCCATCAACCCAACACTGATCGGAACAAACAGTAAGATCATTAGGCGGATAATCAAGCTTGCGCCGGGTTGTACCCAGTGCGAAGGAACAATACCAATCACCATGGCGGCAAACAGAATCAACATGCCAAAAATACTGCCAGGGATTGAGGTATCCAAAAAGTGCTGTAACGCGTTACCTGCTGTAAGTGCACCTATGATTAAGGTGAAGGAGATTAAGCAGTAAACCAGTTGGATCAATCTTTCTTTCAAAGTGTTACGTCTCTTGATAATGGAATTAGCTAGCTAACTTTTCTACGTACTGATAAACCGCCTTCAAGATAGCCATTTTCTTCTCGTCGCTTTCATGTTCGTGCGCGAGGTTTTCAAGGTTGAGCATGTACTCTTCTAAACGGCACTCATAAAACTCACGACAATGGTTCGCCCATTTCAATTGCTCAGCTTCGTCGAGCGTCCATGGGAAGTTACGCGCACGGTAACGGAACAGTAACGGTTTAATTCGTTCGTCACTGAAGGTGATATCCAAAGCCGCCAAGTTGTTCGGGTCAGTTTCGCGAATGATGTTCATCGCTGTTTTATCAGCAGGTGAAAAGAAACCGTCGTAAAGGTGTGTATCAACATCATCACTCTTTTCGTACTCGCGCTCTTGTGAATACAGGCCGATCAGTTTTTCGCGGATCTCTGGGTGTTCGCGCAGCAGTGCCAAGTTTTTCAGGCATTGTTGGCGATCGATACCGATGGTTTCAGCATTTTCAGCCGTTAGCGTTTTGGCTGGAGCAAGAATAGGGCACTTGTTTAGCTGAACCAATTTGATGGGTACGGGTAGTTCGTCTTCACCCAGTTCACTGCGTTTGGTATAGAGCCTTTCTCTGAGTTCATCAGCGTCCAGTTCTAACAGTGGGCTTGGATCTTTGGCTAAATCAACCACGATAACCGCATTTTGATTGGTTGGGTGCCAAGCCATAGGCACAATCCAGCTGGTGTAGTTGCAGTCACGGCCAAACATGCCTGAAACGTGCATTAATGGTGTCATGTTTACGATATCAACCAGATCATTCAGCTTACGCTTATGACGCATGTTGTAAAGGTAATCGAACATCTTAGGTTGCGCAGCTTTCAGCTTCTTCGCTAACTCGATGGTCGCAATAACATCGGCCATCGCATCGTGCGCGTTCTCATGTTCAATGCCGTTTGCCACAGATAGGTGTTCCAGTTTGAAGCTTGGATAACCTTCTTCGTTCTCTGGCCAAACAATGCCTTCAGGGCGCAGTGCGTGAACAGCGCGCATTACATCTAATAAATCCCAACGCGAGTTGCCGTTCTGCCAACTCCACGCATATGGGTCGATGAAGTTTCGGTAGCAGGTGTAACGCGTTACCTCGTCATCGAATCGAATACTGTTGTAGCCAAGGCTTGTGGTGTTAGGTTTCGCTAACTCAGCATGGATCTTAGCGATAAACTCTGGCTCAGGGAGACCTTGTGAAGCCGCTTTTTGTGGTGTGATACGGGTGATCAGTGCAGCTTCAGGCGCAGGGAGGTAATCAGCGGGAGGTTGGCAATAGATAACCAGAGGCTCTCCAATAACATTGAAATCTTGGTCGGTACGAACACCCGCAAACTGACTCGGACGGTCTTTTGCTGGGCTAACGCCCCATGTTTCGTAATCGAAAAAGAAGTAGGTTGGCTGATTATCTGAACTCATTAAATTTCCTGAACAGCAAGCGCGGAACGTTTACTGTGGCTGAAGGTTAGTTTTGTTCAGTATCTGATAGTATGCGGTACGCGTGCAACCCAGATCACAAATAAATTGCCGGAAAACGGTGCTTTACTATTCAATCGAGTCAGTGGGGAAGGTTTTGAAACCAATTGAGGCGGTTTCTTAGTTAATACAATCTGTCTATCGTCCGTTTAATCCGATGGAGGCGAGAGTATCAACTGGACTTTCTGCTTCATAGTTAGCTCTCGGTTCTTCAAATCTTTGAATATGGCCTTCCATTCTTGAAAGGTGACCACTATCGGGTTAAAACTGTTTACGGGCTTGGTGACACCGTAACGCACGGTTTCAACTTCAGGTTCGAACGTACCAAACAACTTATCCCAAATGATCAAAACACCGGCGTAGTTCTTATCGATGTATTGCGGGTTTTTGCCGTGATGTACTCGATGATGCGAAGGGGTGTTAAAGATGTATTCAAGTGGTCCCAAGCTTCGTATCCATTGTGTATGGACAAAGAACTGCAAACCTAGATTCAGAAGCACCACAAAGATGACCCATTTAGGGTCAAAACCTATGATGACCAACGGTACCCAGAATAGCCACATCCCAGCAAGTGGGTACATTAAGCTTTGACGGAAAGCCGTACTGAAGTTCATCTGTTCTGAGCTGTGGTGCGCGACGTGTGCTGCCCACATCCAGCGAACACGATGGCTTGCTCTATGGAACCAGTAATAGCAAAAGTCTTGTAACACTATCAATACAACAAAACTCAGCACGCCCATTTCAATGTCCATCAAGCGCCAACCGAACATCCAGAGATACAGCTGCACGACCAATAACCCGGTGAGCAAATCGGAGAGTTGATGCATTCCCGCCAGCGTGAAGTTACACATCACCTCTGAAAGTTTATAGCTGGAGTTATCTGGTAGTCGACCTTGTTTCTGACCGATAAAATACTCAGCCAACATGCACACCACGAACAAGGGCGCTAATACCAACAGTAGCCATTCTGGGTGATTGATTAATGCGTCGATATTCATGTTTTATCCTTGTTGAGACGCCATACGCGTTCTTAGTATCAAGTTTACTTAGACTTGCTCGCCTGAGATTCAATCAGCAGAATTACGTTACCAGCGAGCAAAGTGATCTTCTGTTAGGCCAAGAACACCATCAAGTCGATGTGTCACTCCATTGTTGTCTTCAATCGAGCCAGAAAAGTGACCAATGAACTGACGAAAGTTACTCTTTAACAGCCATAAGTTGAGCTTTTCGCTGCGGTTATTTAAGGGCGTAAAGGTCAGGTTTATACGTCCATCTTGTGATGTTATCTGCCAAGGCAAGTTCGTGTATTGGCGACTGAACGTAAACTGTACCGGGTTAAGCAAGTGTCTGGTTCCATTGACCCATAACACGTTTTCGCAGCCTCCGGTTTCATTCACGCCCGCCGCGAGGTTTAAGCCAATATCTGTGCCATTGGATTGCGTGTTGATACTTGCCCAGCGCCAACTGGTTTCACGTCTCATGTAACCCGCTGAAAAGTCATAACCAGCACGAGCTTGTTCGAGAACGAGTGATTCTCCTTTGATTTGGATGTCGCCGCTGATGCGTAAAGCATTGTGCTTTTGGGTGTAAGTCCAACCTGAATAACCCGTTGGGCTGCACATCGCCAAGGGCAAGCTGTCGGCTTCAGGCTCTAAAGCGATATCGGCCTTGATGAGTTTGGTATTCAAGCAAACTCGCCATTGTCGGTCTTCAATATCAAAGGTGATGCTTTGATCTGCAATGCTTGTCGTGCCGTCAAATGGCGAAGCGGTAACTTGTTTATCAAACCCTAATGGCCTCAACCAAGATGACTCTTCTAGATGGTTGTTTTCAATATCGTACAGATAACAAAATGCCGAGCCCAAGTAGCGAATATCCGCGATAGCGACACCAATAATGTGCGTGTCGGTGACGATGCTGACAAATTGAAATTGTTTGTAGTGGAAGTGCTTCTGCCAAAGATTTGCTTTTGCATCCATCGAGTTTCGATAGTCAAAGTTCTCGATGTTCAGGTGTTTAGGGGGGCCATCGAAATGTCCAATGATCGGCTGACCATTAGAATCAATCAAACTGTGTGGGGCTGGGTTGGTTTTTATCATTGCGATGGTTCACATTAATTTAACAACTAAAGCCATTGTGCGATGAGTAGCGTAGAATTGGGAGGTCATATTCGGACAAGAGCGCGTTACCAATCACGATTTTGTCAGTAGTGTTGTTGAAGCTGAGTAGTCATGTTTATGGGAATGGGCTCGATATAAGGAGAGACGATTGGAGATTATCGCGGAGTATAAGCCGACCGGACATCGGCATCAGTTGGGTACATTAGATATCGCGCTGCTGTTGAATACGCTAGAGCAACGAGGTATCGATATTGAAAGGCTACTCAATGATGTGGGTTTGCCGAACATAGATTGGCGAGACCCGAATGGAAAGCTGACTTACGCTGATAAACTAGCGTTATTTAGCGTGGCGAATCAGAGCTTTCCTCACGATGGCTTAGGGCTTTGGCTGGGGGAACACGCTAGCTTGAGCCACTTTGGTGTGTTGGGTTATGCGCTATCTACCAGTCAAAATGTCGGGGAGGCCATCAAGTCGGGCTTTAAATATCTGCGCCTGAACGGTCCTATTTTCTCGGTTAAATTGTTTCTAGATTCCGAGCATGCAGTGATTCAGATTGAGAACACCTTGGAAGTGGGCGATCTGCTCCCTTTCTGCAGTGAGTATTTCTTAAGTTCCATCGTCTCTTTGTTCAAAGAACTGACTGGTCATGAGCTGGATATTCACACTTTGGCTTTGCCTTATGCTCGTCCCAATTACGCTAAGCTCTATGACGACCGTTTCCAGTGCCCTGTAGTTTTTGAGCAGAGCCATTGTGAATTGCGTTTTGATGCCTCGGTTTTATCACAGACCTTATTGACTCATGATGCCGCGACACTGAAGCGCTATCTTGCGTCTTGCCAGTCGATAGTCGAAACGTTGGACTCTGAGCATCTGCTGACTAATCAGATCAAAACGATCTTTTATCAAACCGCAGGTAGTTTCCCGAATATTGAACAACTCGCGGATGAGTTTGGTTGTAGCTCTCGTACACTCAGGCGAGAGCTAGTGACCCATGAATCCAGTTACCAAATATTGCTTACCGAAGTTCGAGTGGAGCTGGCCAAAGAGCTATTACTCGGCACAACCATGAGCATTGATGACATCGGTGAAAGGCTCGGTTATAGCGACCCTGCAAATTTCAGAAGGGCGTTTAAAGGTTGGCTCAATAAAACGCCCGCTCAGTTTCGTGATGGTTTAAGTTAAGGCGTTACTTGCTAAAGAACTGCTCCCTGAAATCGGTGACTTGCTGCTGATAGTAACTGTCCCAATCTTGTTGAGTCCAAGTGGCATAACTTGATGAACGTTGAGAGCCTAAGGTCGCTTTGAGCTGATCCAGTTGCACGTGATAACTCATCACGGTTTGTTGCTGTTGTGCGACTTGTTGTTCTCGCGCGGCAATGTTGCTGGCCTGCGCTTCATCTAAGTAGGCATCTTGAAGGTCGGCTTTGACTGATGCTACTTCAGCAGGGCTATAGCTGCTGGGTATCAAAGATACTGCCAGTTCATATTTTTGAAGCTGTGTTTCGGCGTTTAACGTGCCCGTATTGTTTTGCCATTCACTAAGCAAATCTTGATAGTTGGCCAAAAACTGGCTCGCTTCGTTCTCTTCAAGGGTGTTGGCGTCAAGCGTAAAATCCAGATGAGCAAACTGGTCAGCGAATAGCTGGTGGGCCAACTCTCCCCATACTTGCTGTGCAGATTGCTTGAATAAGGCAACACGATCTTCAAGAGTCTCTATGGATTCAAGTGGGATAGTGCTTTGTGTTAATTGCCAGTCAGCCGATAGCTGCGGATAGTCGCTCAGTAATTCAAACCATATACTCGGCAATTCTGATTTCAATCGTGCTAGTTGCTCAGTGCAGTCATCACGTTGTTGGCAAAGCTTCCAGAACCCATCGAGTTCATCGAACAAAGCCTTGCCTTCAAGCTCACTCAAGTTTTCAGCAAGAATTTTACCGTCCAGTGCTCCAGCTTGGGCTTGATTGCTGTGCGATGCGGATTTTTCCGAACTAGCGGTTGCAGTAGGCGTGGAATTATCGTCATTAGTTGTCGTAGAAACACGCGGCTTAGGTTCTGTGTGTTGAGCAGAAGATAGCGCTGTTTCGTTCGTTTTTGATGACCACGAATAGCCAATAATGCTCGCCGTTAAGACGAGCATTAGGGTTAATATAACTCGATGCATTATGCGTTCACCGAGTTACTTAATGACGGCGCTAACAGGGAAGTGGTCTGAAAGGTTGTAGTGCTTCCATAACTCACTGCTTGTTGATCTTGGGACATCCACACGATTGTCGTTATGAGCTTTGGCGGCATATTCCGAGCTCACTACCACATAATCGAGATACTCAACGTTTTCACCACCCGACATAGGTTCACCCGCAAAGTTGTTGATGCGTGGGTCAAAGGTAGAAGCGGTGTAACCTGAGTAGGTTGGTTCGTCAGCTTGCAGGTTAGCGAACATCTGTTGGTAGTCGTCTGGGAACTTGAGCTTGTTCACGTTGAAGTCACCGCTGTAAACCACAGTTTCTGATGCCGGGATATTCAGAGACTGCGCCAGTGCACGCATCTGCTTGAATTGACGTTGTCGGTAATCACGAGCGGTGTCCGTATCGAATGATGCCGTGTGGGTACCGAAAACATGGTAAGCCTGACCATTCTTGATAACTTCCGCGTAGTTAACACCTTTATCAGCAAAGCAATCTGTGCCCGTGCAATCAGGGAAAACATACTGCGCTTCATTAACGATAGGATAGCGGCTGACAATGATCACACCACCGTCGTATATGTTAATCCCATCTTTATCGAGCATTTTAGTTTGATAAGGATACTCTTTCGCAAGCTCACGCAAGAACTCATCTCTGCCGTTAGCAAACACCTCTTGAAGCGCCAACACGTCATAGCCCTTTACATATTGAGGGAGTAGGTCATAGCGGTCACCAATATGTGAAGCGATGGCAGGCAGCGCCCAGATGTTGTAAGTCATGACCTTGAGTGTATTGGCATCCGGCTCTGGTTGCTCATCCACTTTTGGTGGGGTGATGGTGTAATAAATATCATCATAGCGCGCTGTAGAATCGGCTTTGAGGGCTAGCTCTGCATTGACCCCGAACGCATCGGTTGTGCTGCGATGAATATTACGATCGTCATGCAATGTTAGGTTGACGTCTGCGGCACTCAAACCATGTTGCAGTGTCGAGTTATACCAATGTCCCTTCATGGTTTGGTTGAGCGTGACACTTTCGCCCACAGCGTTTGATACCACAGTGTCAAACTCATAGGTCTTCCCAGATTTCACACCAGTCCAGCGGTTGAAACTTATCAGCTTCTTCGTCTCCCAAGGACCAATCTGTTCAACATGCTGTTGCCACTCATCACCGAGTTGAAGCAGGTCGGTACCTGTGTGATTGGTTTGAATCGTCATTACTTGGCTGGTGTTATTGGTTAGGTACACATCGGTATCTGCAATAGCCGAGGTTGAAATGAATGAAGCTGATGCAAGTATTGCACTCAGGCAAGTCCATTGAGTTTTCATTTTCACGTTATCCTTACTGATTGGTTTAAAGAATAACGTAGTAAAGAGTTATGACATTGGAGTTATAAATCTATGGCATTTATTCAAATATGAGATATATGCCAAGGTTTTATAAAATTGATTAACCATTGAAAATTAACATATTGTCTTATCGGAATGATAAGTGGTACGCGCGCGAATAATAGGGTCAGTTAATGCTTTCGAGTCGGTGGAACAGCCAATATTGGCGTGCTTAAGTGAAAACTGTGTGTCGCGGTAAAGTGGAGGTTGTGAGCAACAAGAAGGGAATATGGACACAGCTTAGAGCTATCAGCATAAATTTTGCGATTGTTCTGTAATTTACTCTTGTTCAGTAAACAGAAACCTCAAAAACAGGTATGATAGTGCCGTTTTTAATCCTGAACTGGGAAAGTCATGGCAAAGTTAACACTCCAAGAGCAGATGCTTAAAGCTGGCTTGGTAAATGAGAAAAAATTAAAGAAGGCGAAGAAAGGCTCTAAAAAGTCTCGCGTTCAGTCTCGTGAAGCAAAAGCGGCAGCTGAAGAAACTAAACTGGCGCAGCAAGCGAAAGACAAAGAGCTAAACCAACAGTTGAAAGAACAACAGTTGAGCAAAGAAATTAAAGCTCAAGTGAAGCAACTGATTGAGATGAACAAGATCGAACAGAAGAACGGTGAGATCAAATACAACTTCACCGACGGTACGCTAGTTAAATATCTTTACGTAGAAGAGCTGACTCAAAAGCAACTAAGTAAAGGCATTCTAAGTATTGCTCGTCAAGGCGAGAGCTATGTTGTTATTCCAACAGCAGTAGCGAACAAGATTGCTATGCGCGACGAAGAATCTATCGTTGATACGCAGGCAGGTAGCACAGACGAAGTAGACGAAGATGACCCGTACAAAGACTTCGTGATCCCAGATGATCTAATGTGGTAATCCGTTTTACCTAGCTCCATTTTAATGGTTAGCTAAGTTTACAGGATCTAAGAATGCAGCGAACAATCACTCGATTGGCGCTGCATTTTTTTTGGCGCGAAATGACTTCAACAAATCTTGAATAAAGCTTAGTGTTCTGACATGCCGTAAACAAGGCTATCATTGGCACTTGCATGATCGATAAAATCGGTATTAACGCGCTGTTCGTGTTGGTCATAGCCATCGAAGTAACAGTCGCCAATTTCATTGCGCGGGCAAACGTGAATGTGGTCTTTGATGACCAGTTCGGTAGAGCAGCATGGGCAGTGTTTTACATGTCCAGTGAGTACCGTAGATCGATTTGGTTTCATACATCCTCCTGATAGGCACTGTAATCTGATTGCCTATTTGCACCCTAAGTTACGCAAATTAGTGTGTCGTTATGATTTCATTTTTAAGTCAATGAAAAACGATTCGTAGAGTGAATGTTTAGGTATTAATGTAAATGTAAGAGCAAGAAAAAATAAAAGAACTAGGACGAGTAGGCTTGAAAGTAGATCGGCCATATAGTCGACTTTCACTGGTATCACATTCAGCCGAAGAGGTTGAAGTAGAGCTCGCTACGACGAATATGTTGGCCAGATGAAACCAACAAGCCCTAGTGAGCTGTGCATCATTTTATCGACTTAAGCTTTCAAAGTAATTCTGAACAAATTTAACGAACACTTGGTGTTTCTTTGCCGGATAAATAACTTGCGGATAGAACAGATAAATGCTGTTGCCTTGTTGCAGACATTCATCAGGCAGCACTCGCTCTAATTCTCCCAGTTCGACCTCTTTGGCAACGTAGTAACTTGCAATACGGATGATGCCACTGCCTGCCATAGCTTGTTGCTTAAGCAGGTGGTTGTCATTACTTGAAAGCCAGCCGGACACATCAATATTTACCGATTTTAAAGGCCACTCGGTTTGGTGCAGAGTTGCTAAGCATTGATGATCACTTAAGTCACTCACATTGGTAGGGCGACCAAATTGGTTAAGATAACCGGGAGTCGCGACTAAATCATGTTGATAGCTAATCAAGTGTTTCGCCACCATGTTGTCAGGTGGCGTATTGGTGGCACGAAACGCGATATCGATATCATCTTGATTGAGATTAAAGTTGGTGTAGCTACTGTTTATCTCGAAACGAATCTCAGGGTATTGCTGCCTAAACTGTTGGCAGATATCGAATAGATATACCTCAGTAAACATCTTTGGCGCAGTGAGGCGTAATAGGCCTTTAACGATGTCGTGTTGCTCAGAAACACTGCGTTCAAGCTGTAAGACTTGCGAGCGAATCGTTAAGCCTTGTTGTAACGCGCGTTCGCCTTCTTGGGTTAAACGAACACTGCGAGTGGTTCTGACCAAAAGCGGGCACTGTAAATCGTTCTCTAAACGTTTGATCTGTTCAGAAAGGTAGCTCTTAGAGATACCGAGCCTTTCGGCTGCCTTGGTAAAGTTGAGTTGCTGAGCAAGTTCTACAAACAGGATCAGTCGTTCTATTCTTTTGTGTTCGTTCATTCGCGCGTTCCTACCAATCTATTGTTCGTCATATCAAACAATCATTTCGCAACTAGCATATTCTGTTTTTTAAAAAGAACAATATGATAGAGGCATATTTCTGGTCAGCAAATCTTCTAAGCGAGAATCGATATGACGAACAGCACTGAATCTACAAACAAAACGAATGACAAAAAACGTATTCCATTATCAAATTATCTACCGAATGTTGGGCGAATTGCCTATGGCTGCATGGGATTAGGTGGTGGCTGGAATGATAATCCAGTGACGAGTGCGGATGTTGCTCAAACACGAAGCGTAATCGGCACCGCACTAGAATCGGGCATTAACTTATTCGACCATGCGGATATCTATACCTTCAGCAAAGCTGAGCAAGCCTTTGGTCAAGCATTACAACAAGCGCCTGATCTGCGTGAACAGATGTTCATTCAATCTAAGTGTGGGATTCGTTTTGAAGGCGAGGGCAATGTTGGTCGTTATGATTTCTCGGCTGATTGGGTAGGCCAATCGGTAGACGGTATTCTCAATCGATTGAATACTGAAAAGCTTGATGTGCTGTTATTGCACCGCCCTGATCCTTTGATGGAACTCGATGAGCTAGCAAGAACGTTAGAGAACTTAAAAGCGCAAGGTAAGGTCGATTATTTTGGTGTGTCGAACATGAACAGCCATCAAATTCAGTACCTGCAATCTGCGCTTGGGCAACCCATCGTCGCGAATCAAGTTGAGATGAGCTTAGCCAAATTGGATTGGTTGAATGATGGGGTGATGATTAACTCGCAAGGGCACCATCAATCAGACTTCGCCGCAGGCACTCTTGAACATTGCCAATTGAATAACATCCAACTGCAAGCTTGGGGCTGTTTGGCACAAGGCCGATTTGCTGAGCAAGGTTTGTATTCAGAACATGAAAACGTGAAAAAGACAGCGCACTACGTGGCTCAGTTAGCGAACCAATATGGCGTAGAAAGTGAAGCGATTGTGTTGGCATTTTTGCTTCGTCACCCTGCTCGTATCCAACCTGTAATTGGCACCACAAATCTAGAGCGAATCAAAGCTTCGGCAGTCGCGACTCAGATAAACCTGTCTCGTGAAGAGTGGTACAACCTATACGTGTACTCACGTGGTCAAGCACTGCCATAAGGAATGAATATGTTGAATCAAAAGATCGCGCAACAACTGGTGTCTAACGCTCTAGACATTGCTGAGCGTAATCAACAAGCAATCGCGGTGAGCGTGTGTGATACGCACGGTGAGTTACTGGCGTTTATTCGCATGGATAATGTGAGTGTTCAAGCCGGATTGTTAGCACAGAACAAAGCTTATACATCTGCAAGAGATAGACAACCAAGCGGTAACTTAGGTGCTTGGGCGAGAGAAACTGGTAAAGACTTAAGTTACTGGACTGACCCAAAGATCACTGGCTTTAAAGGCGGTGTTCCCATTGAATTAAATGGGCAGGTGATTGGCGCTATTGGTGTCAGCGGATTAAGTGAAGACGACGATGAAGCACTTGCCGAAAAAGTCATTCAACTTGTGTTCTAAGCTGTTGCTCGTGAAGTAATGGAAGTTAGAAGTAACAGATAATAAAAAACCGATGCATGTGCATCGGTTTTTTTGTTTAACGAGACTCAAGTGCTTGAATCAATCGAACCCATTAAGCGTTCGCTTGTTCCAGATCTTGTTGCTTGTCTTTCTTGCCTAATAGGCGGCTTGTGATCGTACCGGCTGTCATAGCACCAGATACGTTAAGCGCCGTACGTGCCATATCGATAAGTGGCTCGATAGAGATAAGCAGTGCTGCAATCGTTACAGGAAGGCCCATAGCAGGAAGTACGATAAGCGCCGCGAACGTTGCACCGCCACCTACGCCAGCAATACCGAATGAGCTCACTGTGATAATAGCAATCAGAGACAGAATGAAGTTGATGTCCATTGGGTCGATGCCAACTGTAGGCGCAACCATGACTGCTAGCATTGCAGGGTAGATACCCGCACAACCGTTTTGACCAATCGTCGCACCGAAAGAGGCAGACAGGTTAGCAATCGCTGGTGGCACGTTTAGCTTAGTGATTTGAGCTTCAACGTTCAGTGGAATTGTTGCTGCAGAACTACGAGACGTGAAAGCGAACGTCAGTACAGGCCAGATCTTTTGGAAATACTCTTTCGGGTTTACACCAACAAAAGAAACCAACACACCGTGTACAACGAACATCAGTAGAATCGCAACGTAAGATGCAACGATGAAACCTAGTAGGCTGAGGATGTCAGAAGCACTTGATGTTGCAACTACCTTCGCCATTAACGCTGCGATGCCGTATGGCGTTAGTGCCATGATCATCTTAACTAAGCGCATAACGATAGATTGTGCCGCTTCAACAAACGTACGGATCGGAGATTCTAGTTCTTCTTTCTCTGCCATCACTTTACGAGCAGCGATGCCCGTTAGCACACCAAAGATAACCACAGCGATGATAGACGTAGAGCGAGCGCCCGTTAGGTCTGCAAATGGGTTAGTCGGAATAAAGCTAATCAGCATTTGTGGAATTGTTAAGTCTGAAACGCTACCGATGCGGCTTTCAAGTGTTGCGATACGTGCTGTTTCGCGAGCGCCTTCTGTTAAACCTTCAGCAGACAGGCCGAATGCTTGCGTTACAACAATACCAACAATCGCAGAAATCGCGGTTGTTGCTAGCAGTACAGAAATGGTGATGCCAGAAATCTTGCCCAGTGAACCGCCTTTTTCAAGCTTCACTACTGCGGCAATCATTGAAACCAATACTAATGGCATGATCACCATTTTCAGTAGGCCGACATAACCACGGCCAACAATATTTACCCAGTCTAGTGTTTCGTTGATGACCGGATTGCCTTCACCAAATAACAGCTGTAGACCAAGACCAAATGCGCTACCAAATACTAAACCGAGTAAAACGAGGCGAGAAAGTGTGTTTTCTTTTTTCTGCTGTCCGTAGAGAAAAAAGAGGATACCAGTGAATACCGCTAAGGCAGCGATAGCTGAAAATGACATTGTTTTTCCTTATGAATAACCTTGAATCGATAGGGCGCTTAGATATATGGGCGCAAATACTGTTAGCTAAAATAGCGACCTGTAACAAAACGTAAAATAAGGAAAAGTAATTTATTAGAACGATTAGTAATATCCACCCAATGGGTTGGATGGATATTCAACATTGTGGTGAATAGGTAGACGTTTTAACGATATTTCGCTAATAAATTAAGCATGTCAGTCGAGGTGTAGATTTCGATACTTTGGAAATTATTTTCGAACAATCGGAATAATATTGCTTTCGCTACATCTTCCGATTGGATAGGGCGTAGGTTTTTGAATTTTCCAAACATTAACGGAGATATTAAAGGGAAGACTCTTTGTAGGAGCTTTTCATCAGTTCTGGGTTCGGCACGTTCACCCACCAGCGGGCCTGGACGAGCGATGAAGAGCTGCTTGAAGCCAATACGTTTTAGGTTTTGCTCCATTTGTCCCTTACAGCGCAGATAGTGTGAATAGGAGTCTGGCGAAGCGCCATAGCTAGAAACGACTGCGACACGTTGAACTCCAAGGAATTTCATCGACTGTGCCACTTGGCTAACCAGTTCTACATCGATCTTTCGCAGCGCTTCTTTTGAACCTGCTTTTTTCTTGGTTGTGCCTAAGCAGATAATGCCTAAGTTGGGCGTCGCTTTGGTGTCGTCCCAACTCGTTACTTGTAGATCGTTGTGGATGAGTGTATCGAGTTTGTTGGAGTGAAATTCTTCACCTAATGCTCTTCGTGACAAAGCATAGATGTGTTCTACAGCGGGCTCGTTAATGAGCAGTCTCAGGACATGATGACCAATTAGCCCTGTCGCACCAGCTATAACAACCGATGTTTTATCTCCATTAATACTCATTCTATTCCTTACTCGCTCTACAAGTGCTTGTTTAATATAAACAGTGTTTGAATTTTAAGCGAACAAAAGTTTCATGAATGAGCGTTAGGAAGATGGGGTTTGATGATGGGCTTTTATACGGAAGGTATGTGCTTAGCTAGGTAAACCTCAATTAAGGTGTTAAAGATAACAAAGCCCGCTGGGCGACGGGCTTGTTATTTGCTTTGCTACTTTGTTGTCTTATTGCTTCGATAGCTATTAGGTGAAGGAGAGTGGGATTTTCCTTACCTTTTTACTGGTTTTCTTACTCGATTTATTTGGTTTTCTTTTACTTGAGTTTGGAATCATTACACCTCCTAAATCGTTGTTCTGTTTTGTCTTTCAATCGATTGTCTTTCTTTGTGTAGCGTCAGTGTTGTGGGCATTCACTGTATGGGTACTTATCAATGGAGAGATTAACAAGTACTTTAGATAAAGCATAAACGATGCCAAAATGTAAGTTGTTGATAAATCTATTATCAGTATTGTAGGTGTTTTAGGGTTCGTCAATTTGATTGTCAATTTGAGAAAAAACCAGTGTGATCTGTTTAAATTAAGAACACTCTCTACGGTTTCTGTTGATTAGGCATAGATACAGCATTGCTTAACACGTAAACTGAGTCGTAATTCACATAGACCAAGGACGTGCTATGAACCTCAAGCTTGATACTCTTGCTCCCACTCAGATTTATCACCTGATGACACAAACCGTTGTTCCTCGCCCGATTGCGTGGGTATTGACGGAATCTTCTGAACAAGAGTACAACCTAGCGCCTTTCTCTTATTTCACGCCTGTTTCCAGCAATCCGCCGTTACTGATGTTATCGGTTGGGAAGAAGCCGTCCGGCGAAATCAAAGATACCACTCGTAATGCCCTAGAAACGGGTAAGCTAGTGATTCACATTGCTTCTTCAAGTTCTGCCGAAACCATGACGGCGACAGCAGCTACCCTTGAACATGGTGATTCGGAAGTCACCGCGAATAACATTGAGCTGGTTGAATTTGAAGGCTTCTCTTTACCGAGAGTGAAAGAGTGCGCGGTCGCTTTTGGCTGCACCTTATACGAAGTAAAAGAGGTTGGAGAGGTGCCACAAAGCCTCATCTTTGCTCAAGTCGAAACCGTGTATATTTCCGAAGAAGTGATCGATAAAGAGAGTGAACGTCTTAAGATTGATGCGTTGGCATTGGACCCTTTGTCTCGCCTTGGTGGCGGTGAATACACGACGCTTTCCAATGTGTTTTCTGTCGCACGCCCTAAGTAACAATCCTTAAGTAGCAGTCCCTAAATCAACGTACCCAGAATAAGCGTTTTTAAAAACTATGTTAGATACCCAATACTCGCAGTACATCCAACACCGAATTGACCAAAAAACCAAGCCACTCGGTGCCCTTGGTTTACTCGAAAAAGTCGCACATCAACTGGCATTGATTCAGAGCCAAGGCAAAGAAGCGGCGGTTGAACACATCGAATTGAATAAGCCAAGTATCATCATTTTTGCTGGCGACCATGGCATTGCTGACGAAGGCGTGAGTATTGCCCCAAGTGCCGTCACACAACAGATGGTGTTGAACTTCTTAAGTGGTGGCGCGGCGATCAATTGTTTCTGTGCGGTGAATAATATCGATATCACGGTAGTCGACACGGGGATATTGTTGCCTGTTGAATCAGACAGTGACATGTTGATCTCTCAGCGCTTGGGTACGCGAACCAATAACTTTGCCAATGAAGCGGCAATGAGTTTAGAAACGGTGGAACGCGGGATTGAACTGGGCACTGAGCTTGTCTCTAGAACCATTTCGAATGGCACCAATATCATCATGTTTGGTGAAATGGGTATCGGAAATACCAGCAGCGCATCAGCGATCTTAAGTGCATTAGCGAATCGTGCTGCAGCGGAGTGTGTTGGCCTAGGCACTGGCATCAACAATGAACAGCTTGCACGTAAAGTGGCTTTGGTTGAGCAAGGTGTCGCGCGTTGCAAAGATTTAGATGCGAAAGAAGTTAAAGAGCTTACAGATCTTAAAAATATTAAAGAGGTACTCGCACAAGTCGGTGGCTATGAAATCGTTCAAATGGTCGGTGGCTTCCTTGGCGCTTACCAAAACAGAACACCAGTGTTGGTCGATGGCTTTATCGTGTCGGTTGCGGCGTATGTCGCGACTTTAATTGAACCAAACTGCCGAGACTATATGATCTTCGCACATCGCTCTGAAGAGTCGGGGCACAAAATTCTTTTAGAACTGCTCGACGCTGAGCCACTGCTCGATCTTGGATTGAGATTAGGTGAAGGCACAGGTGCTGCGCTAGCTATGCCAATCATTCGTGCGGCAGCCGAGTTCTATAACAATATGGCGAGCTTCGAAAGTGCTGGAGTCACGGTTTAATGAGTGATGTACCAGAAAGATCGTTGAAAGATCGAGTCACCCATCAGTGGGAGCTGTTTGCACTGGCGATGGGTTTCTTTTCTCGCTTGCCAATGCCGAAGAATATGCCCTATTCATCAGAGCGAATGAATCGTTCGGGTCGTTACTTTTCAACGGTTGGTTTGTTGCTAGGTGCTCTATGTGGCGGTGTGTTTTTGCTACTTGATGCGGTACTGCCGAGTGCAGTAGCGATTTTCTTGATGATGAGTTTTAGCCTGATGCTCACAGGTGCATTCCATGAAGACGGCTTGACCGATATGGCAGATGGTATTGGTGGCGGCATGACTCTAGAACGCCGCTTGACCATCATGAAAGACAGTCGAATCGGTACTTATGGCTCGTCTGCACTGGTTATGGCTTTGCTTGGCAAGTGGGTGTTGTTGGATGAGCTGGTCAACATGACGGCTCTGTTTATGGTTATCGTGACCAGTTATACCTTTAGCCGTGCGATTGCTGCGTCACTGATTTATGACATGCCTTATGTTAGCGATTTAGATACCAGTAAAAGTAAGCCATTGGCCAATAAGCAAACTAAAGGTGAACTTGTCTTTCTATTGCTTGTTGGCGTTCTGCCTAGCCTGTGGTTTGGTCTTGAATTCGCTTTGGTTTTATCTGTCGTCGCCTATCTGTTCAGAACAGGTTTCAAAAAGTGGTTAATGGCTCGAATTGGTGGCTTTACTGGCGACTGCTTGGGTGCGGCTCAACAGTTAATGGAGTTGCTGACTTACCTTGTATTCATTACTGCATTTTACAATGGCTTTCTATAACGGCTTCCTATGACCAACACGAATGAAACTATTCAAGCTAATCAAATTAATCAAGCAAGTCAGCGAAACAGCCATTTGGTATTGGGCGGGGCTCGTTCTGGTAAGTCTAGTTTTGCAGAGCAACAAGCATTATGTGCGCTTGAAGCATGTTCAAATGGACGCCTCAATTATATTGCGACAGCGACATATCTTGATGATGAAATGCGAGAACGAATCGCGCACCATCAACAACGTCGTGGCGAGCAGTGGATTGAGCATGAAGTACCCGTCGAATTAGCCGAAAAACTGCAGTCTTTTGAGAAAGAAGATGTGGTATTGATTGATTGCCTAACCTTGTGGTTGAACAACATCATCTTTGAACTGGGTGATGACGCAACTAATGAACAGGTTGAAGCCGTGGTTGAAGTATTGGTCAAAAGCGTCGAGCAAAGTCCGGCGCAAATTATCATGGTCTCTAACGAAGTCGGTTTAGGTGTGGTGCCGCTGGGTAAAGTGTCTCGCTTGTTTGTGGACAATGCAGGACGAATGAACCAAGCGCTAGCTCGCGTCGTTGAGCGCGTCACGCTGGTTGCTGCCGGATTGCCGCTGCACTTAAAACCATCTAATCACTTGCTTGATATTCAAGGCTAGGTCGCACACATGGTCAATGGAACAACCAAAAACATCTATTTGTTAAGACATGGCAAAGTCGAAGGAAAAGCTGCGCTCAATGGTTTATCTGATGTGCTGGTCAACTCTGATCTTCAAGAACAGATATGTGAGGCACTAACTACACAAGACATTACCTTTGATAGCGTGGTTAGCTCTCCACTAAGACGATGTGGTGATCTCGCGAGCTTGTTTGCAGAGCGTATGTCTGTGCCTTTATCAGTTGCATCGGGTTTTCAGGAAATGAACTTCGGTGAAGTAGATGGTGTCCCATTTGATGAACTTGAAGACAAGTGGGGAATGTTAGAAACCTTTTGGAAAGCCCCTGCTAATCATCAATTAACTGGCGCAGAAAGTTTACAGAGCTTCCACGACAGAGTAACTCAAGCTTGGTCGCAACTTTTGAATGATTCAAGTGACAACATATTGTTGGTTACTCATGGTGGTGTGATTCGCATACTGCTAGCGCACTGCCTTAATATTGATTGGAAAAACCCGAGTTTGTACTCGAAGTTATCGATAGAAAACGCATCGATAACGCATATTCAAATCACTCAGTTTGCGCAGAGCTTTATCAGCGTTAAATCGATAGGGCTACCTGTTCTCTGAGTGTTCAAAAAACACAGTTTAAGAATTAACAATCTTTTAGATCTGTAAATAGAAACAGAAATATAAATAGAAGTATAAAGCGGCGTTCACAGCCGCTATACCTGATTGGTATTACTACCTACGTGAAAGGAATTTAGTCATGACAACACCAAGTTGGGATCTAAGCATTGCTTATAGCGATCTTAATGATGCAAAAATCGAACAGGACATTGAACTCATTCAGCAGTGCATTGAGCTGTTGAACCTACACGTTGAAAAGCGTCACATCATTCTAGCGATGCAGAACGCGATTCAGACTTCAGAAGCGGCAGGCACGCTACTAAGCACGATCAATACCTTCGCTAATTGTCACGCATCGGTCGACGCGACACACACAGAAGCCAAAGCGCTGCTTGGTCGAGTTGCGAAGCTGAACTCTGAAATGTCTCAAGCGTTTAGCCCTTACGAAGACACGTTAATTCACGCAGAACCAGAATTTATTGATGCAGTATTAGAGCATGAGAGTGCGGACGTAGCAGGCCAACGTTTTGCGATTGAAAGCTCTCGTAAGTTATCAAGCAGCCGACTCAGTGTTGCTGAAGAACAGCTGTTAGCAGCAATGAAAGTGGATGGCCGTGATGCATGGGGTCGTTTATACGACAACCTAACGGGCTCTTTGAAACTGTCGCTAAAACTTGATGGTGAAGAAGAAGCGCTTGGTTTCTCACAAGCGGCGAGCTTGTTGTACGGCAGCGAATTCGACAAACAAGAGCCTGCATGGCGCGCTGTTCAAGGTGCAATGAAGACACACCAAGAGTCATTTGCTTCGATTCTAAATGCGCTTGCAGGTTGGCGCCTGACTGAAAACAAAAAGCGTTCGAAAATCTCAGATGTACATTTCTTAGATCCAAGCTTGCACGGCAGCCGAATTGTGCCTGAAACGCTAGACACCATGATGTCTGTGGCGAAAGCTAATCGCGCAGTAGGCCAGAAAGCGGGTCTGTTGATGGCAAGAGTTCATGGCTTAGATGAAATGAAGCCATGGAACCACTTAGCTGCGATGCCGCCGCTTGGTGACGCTGAATCTAAGGTTTATCCATTTGATGAAGCGATTGAAGTGATCAAAACTGCCTTCGCTGAAGTGAACCCAGAGATGGCTGACTTCGTTGCTTTGATGGTTGAGAATGGTTGGATTGATGCCGCACCAGCAGCCAACAAGCGTTTAGGTGCTTACTGTACTAAGTTTGCCGCGACACGCACACCGCTTGTGTTCATGACATGGAGCGGCAGCCGCTCTGACTTAATGACATTGGCACACGAGCTAGGCCATGCGTTCCACAACTGGGTAATGAAAGACATGCCGTTGTGTCAAACACGCTACCCAATGACGCTAGCAGAAACCGCTTCTATCTTTGCTGAAAACATCGTTCGTGATCACTTGTTAACGCAAGCTCAAACACGTAACGAGAAACTTGAGATGTTATGGGAAGAGTTGTCTTCTTCACTCGCTTTAATGGTGAACATTCCAGTGCGTTTCGAATTCGAAAAAGCCTTCTACGAGCAGCGTGAAAAAGGCGAGCTAACGGCTCAGCAGCTGTGTGACTTGATGGAAACGACTTGGAAAGAGTGGTATGGCGATGCAATGACAGAAGCTGACCCTTACTTCTGGGCGAGCAAACTGCATTTCAGCATCTCTCAAGTAAGCTTCTACAACTACCCATACTTGTTCGGTTACCTGTTCAGTAAAGGTGTTTACGCTCAGCGCGATGCGAAAGGTGAGCAATTCTACGGCGATTACGTTTCGTTGCTTCGTGATACGGGCAGCATGATGGCGGAAGAAGTCGTTCAAAAGCACTTAGGAATGGACCTGACTCAAGCTGATTTTTGGCAACAAAGCATCGACATGGTCAAAGTTCAAATCGATGAATTTGAAAGATTGCTCGATCAGGAAGATTAATTGATCTCAATCTGTTCATAGCAGGTAAGAGCTGTGTTAGCTTACGTGGCTCTTATCTTGCTGGCATAACCTGAGATAAGCCGAAACAACCAAAAGTCTCTTTAAATAGAGAAAGTTATTTGGAACAGATGTCGGTTAGTAAAGTCAGCAGGTAATATAAAAATATATGGGTAGTATTTGTGAGTGATAACGGAGTTTCTGTTGATAAGTGCGATCCTAGCAACACAATTTCTATGTACAATTTATTAACATACGGCCGTGCAATTAAGGAGTAGCGCATGACGAAGACCCTCTTTCGCCAATCATTTCTTTTTGACAGCCTAGATCTTGAGCAAGAAGTGTTTGCAGGACAGACCGTACTGAGTAACGGTGTTCAAATTAAGCTTCATCAACGCGGTGTCTTGGAAGTGATTCCCGCGGATTTTAATTCTGAAACCAAGAACATCATTTTTTCAACCGGTGTTCATGGCGACGAAACTTCACCAATGGAGCTGATCGATAAGCTCATTGAGGATATTGAAACAGGTTTCCAAGTAGTAAACGCGAGATGCTTGTTTATCATAGCTCACCCAGAAGCCACTAACGCGCATACTCGTTTTCTTGATGTGAACATGAATCGTCTGTTTGATGAAAAGCAGTACGAGAGCAATCGAGAAGTGGATATCGCGAAGAACTTGAAGTTCTTGGTGACTGAGTTTTACAAAGAAACGGAACCTGCCACTCGTTGGCATCTAGATTTGCACTGTGCAATCCGTTTATCTAAGCATTACTCGTTTGCAGTGAGCCCTAAAGTTCGCCACGAAGTACGCAGTAAAGAGCTGTTTGATTTCATTAACAGTGCGCACGTGGAAGCAGTGTTGTTGTCAAATGCGCCAACCAGTACATTCAGTTGGTACAGTGCTGAAAACTTCGAAGCGCAAGCACTGACAATGGAACTAGGGCAGGTCGCGAGAATTGGTGAGAACCAACTTGATAAGCTAACGGCTTTTGACTTGGCGATGCGTAACTTGATTGCTGAAGTTGAGCCAGAGCATTTACCTAAGCGAACCATCACTTATCGCGTGAGCAGAACCATTGTTCGTTTACATGATGACTTCGATTTCATGTTCTCAGATTCTGTAGAGAACTTTACCGCGTTCAAGCACGGTGAAGTATTCGGTCATGATGGTGATAAACCGTTAATGGCTAAGAATGAAAACGAAGCGGTGGTGTTCCCTAATCGTAATGTTGCTATCGGTCAACGAGCAGCCTTAATGGTGTGTGAAGTTGAAACGCGATTCGACCATGGTCAGCTTGTGTACGATTAATATCGACTCGGGTTTAAACGACGAAAACAACCGCTCAACTGGTTGAAATATCAAGGTTCACATTACGGTGTGAGCCTTGAGTTTATTTGGGGATACAGGTAAGGTTACGCGAACATTTTCAAAGTAGCTTGATATGGATTTCCAACAACTTCTTCACCAAAAACAGCGCAAATGGACTAGAGCCATTTATCTGATGGCAGCACTGCTTGTCGCGCTGAGTGCGATTTACCTAATGGTTGGCGATCTCTTCATTTCCCCTCTGGGCACATTGTCCACGTTAGAACAAAAACTACTGGTTGATTTACGCTTACCTCGACTATTGGCGGCTATTGCTATCGGGGCAGGGTTAGCCGTATCTGGCGCAAGTTTACAAGTCTTATTGGGTAACGTATTAGCAGAGCCCGGTGTGCTCGGCATTTCTGGTGGTGCAAGCTTGGCGATGGTTATCGTACTGTTCTTCTTGCCGTTTGCTCCTACCCCAGAACTGTTCATGATTGCCGCCGTTTTAGGGTCACTTTGTTTTACCGTGATTCTAGTGAGCATGGTAAAAACCATGCGACTCACCACGGCTAAATTACTGCTAGTGGGTGTCGCGTTAGGCATTCTTTCTGGCGCGATGGTGACATGGGCGTTCTATTTTAGTGATGACTTAAGTCTACGCTTATTGATGTATTGGCTGATGGGCAGCTTAGGTGGCGTCACTTGGTATCAACACTCGCTCACGTTGGTGATGATCCCCGTGATTATTTGGCTGTGCCTGCAAGGTAGTAAGCTAGATAAGTTAATGATTGGCGAAACGCATGCCGCACAGTTAGGCGTAAACGTACCGAGATTGCGCTGGCGTCTAATTTTCGCCGTGTCTATTTTAGTCGGCTGCGCGGTAGCTTTAGGTGGCGTGATCAGCTTTGTTGGCTTGGTTGTGCCACACTTGTTGCGTTTAGCGATTGGTACTGATAACAAATACCTTCTTCCTTTGTCTGCCGTTGCTGGCGCTGCGTTGTTGGTGTTTGCTGATATCTGTGCAAGAACCTTATTAGATTCCGCAGAGCTGCCTTTGGGTGTGATGACCACCAGTATCGGTGCGCCTATCTTCATTTGGATGTTAATTAAAAATCATGATTCAAATTAAGAGCCTGAGCGTCGGCGCTCGTTTATTACCACTATCATTTGAGCTCAAGCAAGGGCAGGTGACTCACGTTATCGGCCCTAATGGCAGCGGTAAAAGTACCTTGCTCGAAGCGATATCTGGAATTGGTGATGGTTACAAAGGCGATATAAAGATCGACGGGCAGGATTTGTCGGAGCTGTCTTTACAAGATTTATCATTGCATCGCGCTTACTTGTGCCAAAGCGCAAGGCCAGCCTTCAACTTAGAAGTGTTCCAATATCTTGCATTGTCACTGCCAGGCTCCTCACACGGCCTTGATGCTGAAATCAACGCAGCTTTGGAAGAAATCAGCCAGATGCTAGACATTGCAGACAAACTTCATCGCTCAATTCAGACACTGTCTGGTGGTGAATGGCAACGCGTACGTTTGGCGGGAATGTGCCTGCAAATTTGGCCGACACTTAACCCATACGCGAAGCTGCTGATCCTCGACGAACCCGCAGCTCCGTTGGATATTGCTCAAGAAGCCTTGTTGTACAAGCTTATCGAACGAGTGGCTGAGAAGGGCATTGCGGTTATTATGGCTAACCACGACCTGAACCGAACCTTGAGGCATGCCGACCAAGTACTGCTGCTCGAAAAGGGCGTACTACAAGCATCTGGCAGTGCAGAGCAAGTGCTTGTGCCTGAACAGCTAGAATCCGTATTTAACACGCAAGTAAAAAGCATCTCGGTCGACAATCAAACTTATCTGCTGTTTGGTTAACTTAAGCTCATCAATACAAGGCAATCTATATGTTTAGATATATTCAACGACGACGAATCAAGAAAGTAATCAAATCACTTTCTGCAAAGTTGGTGAAAGCGTACGGAAGCAGTGACTTTTTCTCTATTGGGCAAGTAGAAACGAGTTCATGTGAATTAAGTAAGCGCCAACAACTGGTTGCCTTAGCATTGTTTGCTGATCCACAAGACCTTGCTGCTGAAATTGCTCCAGCCATTCAATTGCTGCGTAATAATGTGTCTAATGACTTCTTCGGTGGTGAGGAATATAACGCGCGTGATGTACTTAATTTGTTGGGCGGTGGCGGTTGGAAGGGCGGTCGTATGGACGATGATATGTCGAATCGATTTGGCATGAATAGCCGCTATTAGTTTAGCTCGTTCAAATTAACGTTTAATGATTTATCCATTTATAAACGTATACGCTCAATAGCTTAGCGACTTTACAGCAGTCTCAACAACGTAATAATAATGATGATAAAAAGCACTCAATATCATTATTTATGCGAGCGTTTCACTCCAATTAATTCAATGAAAAAATACCTTCCTAGCGATCTATTTTCTTAGGGAATGCGTAATTTTTGTCGGTAAAAATTGATAATTCGAACCAATATCATCTATCTACAACGCATTTGTTTGAGTTGTGTGATGCTGATTCCTATTAATATAAAACCCGCTGTTATTGATAAAATTGACGTATATATTTTTCGTTGTTCTTTAAGTCGGAAACTATAAACCTTCGAATTACGGTGCTGGTTGGTTAGTAACCAATTGGTTTTGTGTTTAGGGTAAAATAATAGAGAGTGGGAAAGTGACAACAATAAATAATAATATTCTAAAAATAGCAGTGGGTATGGCTATGCTATCGAGTGTGCCGTCAGTGGCAAATGCTCATGGTTGGTCTGAGTTTCCAAGCGCGCGTCAGAACACGTGTTACGAGCAAGGCGGGATTTGGTCGGGTACACCACCTAATGCTGCGTGTGCTCAAGCAAAAGACATTTCGGGTTCATACCCGTTTGTTCAACGTAACGAGTACGCGAAAAATGTCCAAGATTTCAATAATATCAATGCTGTAAAAGCGGCGATTCCTGACGGCACGTTATGTTATGCCAACGATTCGCAAAAACGCGGCATGGGTGCGCCTCATACTGGTTGGACTCGTACCGAGCTAAATACTGGTACGTTTGAATATGTATTCAATGCGACAGCGCCACACAACCCTTCTTTCTGGGAGTTCTACCTAACGAAACCAAACGCGGACCTAAGCAAAGGCCTAGCGTGGGGAGACTTAGATCTTATCCAAGAAGAGGGTAACGTTCCGGTTAATGGCGGCAAGTACCGCATTAATGTCACTATTCCTTCAGACCGTTCTGGCGATGCGATTCTATTCGTTCGTTGGCAACGTGATGATGCTGCGGGCGAAGGCTTCTACAACTGTTCAGACATCACTATCGCGGGTGGCACAACCCCTCCACCAGAGCCTACACCTCAACCTGATCTAGTCCGTGGCGACCTGTTTGTTTCTGACCAGTTTGGTACGCCAGAAATTGGTGATACGGTTAAGTACGACATCATCAACAAGTACGGTGAAGTCGCGCGTAGCTTCGACATCGTTATCGACGCTTCAAACGTTAACGATTGGGCTCGCTTGTTGGCTTCAGAGATTAACGGCTGGCACGAAGAGTTTAAAGATGGCGCGATCTTCATTGGTGATTGGCACGCTGAAATGCAGCACTACATGTACTTCCAAAACGATCCTTCACGTAACTTCTTTAACTCAAAAGATAGCCGTGCTTCTGGTCAGTTAACGCTGATTGATGGTGGCGACGGTGGTGTTGAACCATTAAAAGGCGACATCTACGAGCTAGTGAAGAGTGACAACGTAGTGAATGCTGGCGACAAAGTTGTAATTGCAACAAGCGAAGCGGCGACATTGACTCAAACTCAAGGTACTTCTGTAAGCATTCAAAATAACGGCACGGCTTCTATCGTAGTTGATACCACTGGCATCACTGCAAACGAAACTTTATCGTTTATGGCTAGCTCGATTGAAAGCGACAGTTTTGAAACCTTCACTTTTGAAGTAATTGCTGATGAAGGTGGCGTAACACCAGACCCAGATCCAACGCCGGATCCTGATCCGACTCCTGACCCAGACCCTACGCCAGATCCAGGTACGTGGGACTCATCAGCGACTTACCTTGGTGGCGAAGTCGTGACTTACTCGAACCAGTCATGGAAAGCACAATGGTGGGTTCAAGGTGGTACTAACCCTAAAGCGACTTACGAAAATGACAAATGGGGCGTTTGGCGTCCAGCCAACTAATCTTAACTATTGTTAGTTAATTAGCCTTGCAATAATAACCAAGACACCACACTTTTTGACGAGTGTGGTGTCTTTTTTAGCGTCTGCATTTGCGGTTTTGAATGTCATCAGCCTAGAAAAAGTGATTCAGGAACGGAGTCTTAATCACTCAGCACGGCTCTATAAGAAGATGAGAGTTATATAGAAAACAAGAGCTATATAACGTTTTGTAATGTGTTGACGAATTATTCCAGAATAAGGTTTTCTTTAATCTCATCGTTAAGATACCCCTGATCAAAATCTGGTGTCATGAATTCGACGGAGGAGGAGTCTAGATAGCTGGTTTCTAGATAACTCGACTCTAGATAATGGAAATCTAAGTGATCAGCACTTGCGTAGGTGGGAATCGCAGAAAACAAAACGATACTGATCGCTGCAGCGATATTAATGACTTTGTTACGTTGAGAAGTAATTTTCATAGTAGTGCCCTCGAAAGGTGGGCAAATCCATCTGCCTATGAGAATTGAATCTGAGATGTTTAGAAGTCGTAAGACAAACCAAGTGTAATGATGCTGTCGTTGTCGATTGAGCCAATTAGATTGTCGCCAACTTGTAGGTTACCCTCGTTGGTGTTGAAGTAGGTGTATTTCACGTAGGGCGTCCAGTCGTCGATGCTTTTAGAGAGAACGACTTCGTGCTCATTGGTACGGTAGTCACCTTGATGAAAATAGATATTGTCACCGTCATGGGTAAACCCGCCATTGGATCCATCACTGTTTTCGTGAGTGTATTGGTAAGCTAAATCCCAACCGGCGAGTGAGTACCCCGCACCGGCGATGAACTTATTGGTGTTAATCGCGGTGTCGCTTACATTTTCGAGTACTTGCCCTGACTGTTTATATCCCAATCCACTGAATACATTGAAGTTGTCGTTCACTTGATAATCGATAATACCTTCGATTAATAACTCTTCACCGTTGTCCCATTTACCAAGTTCACCGTATAGGTTGAACGTGAAAGACTCGCTGATGTTAAAATCGTGCCCATAACCCGCGGCTAGCCAACCCTGGTCATCAAAACCTATATAGACTTGTCCATTTTCTGAGGTATCGATTAATGCGCCAGCTTCTGTGGTGTAGACACCGTTATCAGCAGCATTAGAGGCAACGTTTTGTTCGATGTAAACTTGAGTCGAAGTCGCAAACGCTGCGCTGCTGAGTAACGTAAGTGGTAGTGCAATAAGGCTAAGTTTGTTCATGGATTCTCCAGTGTCGTTATATTGAATTAACTTGCTGGAGAGTATGTGATTAAACTGAATTTATATTAATAGGGTTAACTTTAGTTAAAACCTCAGTTTCATTTATGTTTTCTTAATGCCGATTTGATTGCTTCGCGGGTTTTGATGTGTTGCTCGTCATTAGCATAGCGGCGGTGATAAAGCATTCGAAACGTGATCGGTCTTAATTTGATGGGGATAGGGTGAACGCGTAAGCCAAGCGCTGGTGCGAGCATTTCTGCAAAAGAACGAGTAGAAGCGGCGATGTAATCTGTCGTGCTTGCCAAAATCAGCATGCTTGAAATTGAGCTGGTTTCAATTCTGACTTTTCTCGGCTCGATATCGCTCTCTGATAAAAACTCGACCGTGTTCATGTTGGCGCGTTTGATCTTGAGTGCAATATGTTCCTCTTGGAAATACTCCTCTTTACTCAGTGTCTCACCAATTCGAGGGTGGTTGATTCGAGTCAGACACACGGGCTCCTCATCGACGATGGTTTCTTCAATCAATGAGTGTTTCTTACTCGAAAGTACATCAATGACGATATCCACTTTTTGTGCAGTAAGCGCATCAAACAGTTCTTCCTCTTCGAGCGGCGCTTCCGTAAAGCTTACGCCTTCAACCTGGCTAACGAAATGAAGCAAGCTCTCTGTGCAATAGACTTTAAGGTCATTCTTTTGCTGCTCAACCGTTCCAATGATGTTCAATGGGTCTTCTATCTTATTAGCGAGTGATACCGCTGCTCCAGTGGGCGCGATACCTCGTCCTTCTCTCACAAATAAAGCCTTGCCCACGACACCTTCGAGTCTCTTAATAGCCGCGCTTACCGCGGGTTGAGAAATATCGAGCTGCTCTGATGCCACGGTGATAGAGCTGTGTTTGTAAACGGCCAAAAATGTCGTCAGTAGATTAAGGTCCAAATTCAGTTCCCTCTATTCTTATTGCCACTCATTCAAATCATTGTGGAGTCACTATTAACTCATAAATGAAATGGAGGTTTTAAGTAAAGTTTACACTATATATCAAGGTTCTGTTTATTAATAAACTTGTTTGCATCGGAGTGAGGAAGGAACTTCATTCATTTACTAAATACTCAGACCGATAGGTGAAACTATGAGAACTTTCGCAAAATTATCAATCATCTCTACAGCAATGATCATCACGACAACCGCTTTTGCTGCTGACCCAATGATGCAATACAACACCAAGCAGACTAACTCTGATATTCAAAAACTCGAGAAATTTGAGTATCACGAGGGTGAAACCCTTGAAGAGTATCTGAGCACTCAACCTAAGGGGAACTTGTATTCTTCAGAAGAAGAAGTGCTTTCTGTGTTAATGGGCGGTGTAAACAATGGTGACTATCGCAAAGAAACCAATTCAGGTTGGAAAGAAGGCCTGATGTTTGAGGGCATTGCACCTTATGGGGATCACATGGTGTCGGGCGCCAACTGGTTCCCACGCACTGAAGAAGTTCAACCGGATGAAATGCGTGTCACGTTCATGGGGACATCACCAATGATTCGCCCGGGGCAGGCAAACACCTCGATATACGTCGAATTGGGTAACGGCTCTAACTTTGTCTTTGATTTAGGTGAAGGATCAATTGCGAACTACGTAGCGGCGGGTGTCGCGATGAATGAACTCGACCATATCTTCATTACTCACTTACACGTAGACCATTACGGCTCGTTACCTTACCTGTATCAATTTGGTGGTTGGAATGGTCGCTGGGAAAAGCCGCTTAACATTTATGGTCCGAGTGGTGCGACTCCAGAATATGGCACTCGTCATATGATTGAAGGCATGCAGCAAATGTTGAACTGGCACACCGACGCATTTGATGTGTTCCCATCAGGCAACGACATAGTGGTACACGAGTTTGATTTCCGCGACGACGGAGGTGTTATCTATGACCAAGACAATGTGGAAGTGATTCACTGGCGACGCAGTCACGCAAAAGATGGCGCGTCTGGTTACCGCTTGAATTGGACTCAAGATGACGGTCGAGTGCTTTCGTTTGTTTGGACAGGAGACGGTCGCCCAACCGAGTTAGATTTGAAATACGCAAAAGGTGCAGACTTGTTCATTACTGAGCTGCAAACCGAAACGTTTGGTGTGTCTTCGATTATTCAAGGTGTGCCGCCATTCTTAGCACGTTACACCGTTGATACTCACCATACACCAGCGTACGCGGCGGGTTATGTGGCGAATGAAGTACAACCGCGTTTGTTCATGACAACGCACATGACATTCGACCCATATCTTAATGAGGAAACCGTTGCAGAGGTTCGCCACCATTGGCAAGGGCCTTACCACTTCGGTGCGCCAGATGGGATTGTCGTTAACATGACTAAAGATAATGCGTGGGTTCGTGAAGGTATTTTACCTGATTTCCCGAATGCGAGAGCGCCACAATTTGATATGGCAGATGGGTCTGACTTTAGAATTCCGCTGCCGAAAAACAGCCGTGAAGACATACAAGAACAAGAGATTCGTGATTTAGAGTTGGATCCAAAACTGTACTACCCAGAAGGCTACCACCCAGAGCTGTTAACAGAGTGGCCAGTCGACCGTGACATCGTAATCCCAGCTGAACAAGTACCAGAAGCAATGAAGCAAGGTATGAACACCAAGCAAGAATACATGGATAGAGTGCGTGCTCACCACAATCTTGAGCGCAAGTCGGTAAGTCGTCCAACTGAGCCTGGTGAAGGAGTAGGAACCGATAACAAATAGGGTATTTGCAGTGAGGGCTGATATTGCCCTCACATCCTAAAAAGTTAGGTAAATAAACCCATTCTCTTACTCAATCATAAAACTATTGCTTACAACTTCTTTGCTTAGAATATCTGGAGTTCATTATGAAAAAATCAATTTTAGCGGTCGTCATTCTATCTTTAGTGTCAGCGTCTGTTTTCGCTAACGGACAATCAAATGCTCACAACTATCAACCTGGTGCGACGAATAACTCAGAACGTTTAGCGGATATTGATCCTAACTACGAACTGACCTTACCTTCAGAAAAAGAAGGCTACACCATGTATGACAACCAATCCATGTCAGATGGCGGGACCTACACAACGTATGTTAAACCGAATCCTTCCGATGCAATGCATGTAGCCGATGAAGGCTCGCTAAGAATAACGCATGGAGAAGGTGGTGTCATTATGACGGAATACACCACAAAGAATGGCCAACACACGTTTTCAGTGATGTGTGGCTACACCTCGGGTCCATCGTACTGGGCTGACGGAAAACCAGCGAAGGTATGTGAAGAGGCGCAAGCACTAGCGGTTGCATTGGAAGCAAAAGGTGAATGGGAGGTGAAGCCAATGACTTACACCATCGCACCAGCAAGAATCGTAGTTGATAAGTGATTTTTGTCTACAGAACGCTCGTTATATCGAGCCTTGTTATCCAATCACATTGATTATTTGTAGTGAGACAGAGGGGTACTCAGGCTGAAATGCTCATGAAGTTCCCCTCAGCTTAGCTCACCTTACAAGAAGCTAAGTCAGCCAACTAATCAAATTTGTATTCGAAAATACAGAAGGTCTATCCCATGAAAAATACCATTAAGCTACTGGCTATCGCATGTGTTTTACTTACTCCAATGCTTGTCGCCGCTGCCGAACATAATCACAGTCACAATCATTTTAACCCTGAATTAGAGAAACTTGGCGACGATATTATTGGTCTAACCGTGTGTTACAAAAATGGTCATCTATCAGATGAGAATCAAGAGCCTGCGTTTATGAACCTTATCAACCACGCCAATGTAGAAGGTGAGGAGCTGGGGATGTTCTACATGGACAAATTGGGCCCTAAAGCCGAGCAAATCATGAGTGATGATGAGGCTCGACGTTTATGGACCGAAGAATATTGTGCTGATTTAACTGATACCTATTTGGACTCACACAAGTTAGCTCAAAGAGCAAATGAACATCAAAGTCATTCACACGGCCACGATCATGGACATCACCATAATCACGATCACCATGGACATGGCGATTTAACGCCAGAGGTACTTGAACAAGATATTGAGAGAGGGCGTTTACTCAGTATCAACTAAGCCCAATAAGATAAGTTCATCTAACCTATTGTTAAATATTCACTATTTGTTAGTGTGTTTAGGTGCACATTGAGGATGTGTTTCATATTTAGCGAAGAAATATTAGGAGTTGCGATGAGTATTATAGTGAGACGGTCTGAGCCGTCAGATGCGAAGGGAATAAAAGAAGTTTACGAATGCACTAATGCTTATACCGGTACGCTGCAACTCCCAAATCCATCTCTGGAAAGCTGGCAAAAACGAATCTCTAATATACCTGACAACGTGTACTCGTATGTCGCGATGATCGACGATGAGATTGTTGGCAACTTGGGAATGGAAGTGTGCGTGAATCCAAGAAGACGACATGTGGCTTCATTTGGTATGGGTGTTAAAGACGATGTGCTAGGCAAAGGTGTGGGTAGTCAGCTGCTCGCGACCGCGATCGACTTGTGTGATAACTGGATTAACATCAAGCGAATGGAGTTAACGGTATACACCGATAATGAAAGAGCGATCAGCCTGTATAAGAAGTTCGGTTTCGTGATTGAAGGAGAGTCCGCAGGGTTCGCTTTCAGAAATGGCGAATATGTGGCGGCTTATCATATGGCTCGACTGGTATAGCATTTAGCTACGATTAACACACAGCTACGATTAACACAGTTAGAATTAACTGACAGATAATAAAACGCCACGTTATTTAAACGTGGCGTTTGCTATTTTGGTGCGCTGGTGCTTTAAAGAGCTACAGCCATAACCTTAGTTCAGTCGTAAACTTAGTTAAGCCGTTAGTGGCTCAAGGTTCGCAGGACGGTAGTGTACAGATTTTAGTACTTTACCTTGGCGAACTGTCTTGCCTTCCGATACGAAATCTTCCGCACACTTAGCGATGATGTATTCGCCTTTTTGAACCGCCATCAGCTTGATGTTCTGCTCAGCATAGAAAGCTTCTGTTTCAGCATATTCAGTTTCGTTGCGACATACTTTGCTCATGTTGCTTGAGTGTACTTCGTCCCAGCAAGGTAAGAAGTCAATTGAGCGGTTTTTAGAAACATTCAACAGTAGGTCGATCAGGTAGCTGATTGCTAGGTTGTCTTCAACCTTAGCTTGGCCAAGGTGAACCAGACGTCCCATCAAAACATAAACGCTGTCTACGATAGCGTCCGCTTGTTCGATTTTAGAGTCAGCTTCTGCAAGTTCTGTTAGTTCTTCGATCGCTAGAGAGGTATGTAGCGTATCGCCTTTTTCGTCCATTGTTTCAGGAGCAGCAACAGGCAGATCAAAAGTACTGCGGAACTCTTCAATGTCGCGGTAAAGGTGATCGTAGATTTCTTGGCTTAGTTGAGAAAGGTTCATTTTCCTATCCATTCTGTTTCGTTAATGGATTATTTTACCAAAGCTAGGAATAGGGTGCTAACGCAAAGTCGAAGAAGTCGACTTTTATTCATTGGACCAATGAGGTATTTTGCATACAAACCAATTGATTATTATGTTTTTTTACACTTTACTCTTCTTAATATACCAAATATTAATGTTGCCATTAACTTCGGCTGCAGTGGGATCCCAGTTATGAACCAAGCCAGTGAAAGCGAAATTGTTATACGTCGCTTGTATCAAATCACCAATGATTACCGGAAGGGCTTCGATATTCAGATCGCTCAGCTGCTTATCATGGGGCTTGAACGCTTCAACCTTGATATCGGTATTTTATCTAAAGTCGAGGGTAATTCTTATTTAGTCGAGCACTGTGTTACGCCAGAAGGGGTTGAACTCAATAGCGGTGACACCTTCGATTATCGTTCAACCTATTGCGAAATTACATGTAAATCGATTGGTCCTATCTGCATTGAGCATTGTGGCAAACACGATAAGTATGCGAAGCACCCTGCTTACCAGTCTTTTGGTTTAGAGTCTTATATTGGCATCCCGATTTTCGTTAATGATGAGCTTTATGGCACTTTAAACTTTTCAAGCCCAGCCCCCTATCATCGCGAGTTCAAAGAGTTCGATGTCGACGTGATGAGACTAATGGCATCATGGATTGAAGTGGAGCTGGTTAGAAGACAGCAAGAACGAAAACTCAAAGAGCTGAATGAGAAGTTAGAGTACCAAGCTTTATATGACCCTCTCACTCATCTACCGAATAGACGTTGCTTGTTTAAAACGTTGAATGCAGAAGTGGAGCAGTTAAAAGGCTCTTTAGGAAAGGGCACTTTGGCTGTTGTCGATATCGATTTCTTTAAGCAGGTAAATGATACTTATGGTCATCAAATGGGTGACGTTGTGTTGAAGAAAGTTGCCAATGTTCTGAGCAGCAACACTCAAGAAGGTGAGTTTGTTGCACGTTTTGGCGGAGAGGAGTTCATTCTGTGGTACCCAAATAGTAACCCAAGTGGTGTTGAAGATAAGTTCAGATCGCTTTTGGAAGATATGAAGAAAATTACACTCGATAGAAAACCTGTCACGGTATCAATCGGGGCGTGTCATTTTGAATTGAGTACGGGTGATAGCAAAGGGGAAAGGATGTCGGCACTCGACTCTTTGATCAAAGTGGCTGACGAGTGTTTATATATCGCCAAACAAAATGGACGAGATCAGTTTGTATCTCGTCCATATCATCAAGAACGCGCAAGTTCGTAAATACAGAAAACGTATTGCATTTTCCGATTCGGAATAGCTTAACTGAACAGGTAAGGGAACAGTTTACGGCGTTCTTCTGGTGTTAAAGACTCAACTCTCGCGATGTTGGTATCAGGAATCGCTTCAGGGTTAGGGTAGTGCTTTAACACCTTTTCCATACTTGCTTCACGAATCAAATGGTAAACCGGGTACGGAGAACGGTTCGTTAGGTTTTCATCGTCTTCTGGATCTGCACCACCAAAGCAATAGTCTGGATGGAAGGTTGCCACTTGGTAAACGCCTTCCCAATCTTCTTGCTTGATCAACGCTTCAATCCAATCAATGAACATGTTGTAGTCGAAGAAATCTTGCAGCATGTTGGGTACAACCACCAAAGTCGTCTCCAACTCTGCGACAGGCGTGTTATCTAACTCTACGAAATGCGTCATGATGTCTTCCAATAACGCTTCTTCCGTATTCGCTTCACTCACAAAGATCTTAATCTGTTTATTACGTTGTGGCTTGGCTGCGAATGGACACAGGTTTAGGCCAATAACGACATCATCTAACCATTGTTTAACTTGGTCGTGGATGGTTTGAAGATCTGTGCTTTGAGTGTTCGACATAACAGGTTCCGAAATGAAATTTTGCGTAGGATATCAGAACGGACGTCAATCAAAAGCAATAATTGAGTTACAACCTTAGTCGTACTTATGCTTGTGCGAGCTTAGAGGCCGATACTTGAAGTTGTTTTAATTGGTAGACCCAAGCAAATATCGCAACATAGAAGATTGAACCGCCCGCAATCACGCCATTCCAACCGAACAGTTGCCAGCAATACAAGAGTAAGAAACCACCTAAGCTCCCGCCTATGTAATAGTGTACTAAGTAAAGAGCGGTTGCCGTTGCCTTAGCGCTCGGTGCTTTTTGACTTACCCAAGAGTAGGCAAGGGTATGGGCGAAGAACGCGCCGCCACTAATCAATAACAAGCCTGCTAGCATGAACGGAACTTTGTCGACTGCAGAAATTAGCATTCCGATTAAGCTAATACACACGCCCATCAATATTCCGCTTAACGGGTCAAAGCGAAGTGTCCATTTGTTGGAGAGCTTAGAGCTTACCGTACCGGCCAAGTAACATAGGAATATCAGTGAAGCTAAACCAACGGGTACCGAGTGAGGTTCGGATACTAGCCTAAAGCCCATTACAGAGTACAGGTTAACAAACAGCGCGAAGTTAGCACCACCAATCAACATGGCAAGCCACAAGGTACGGTTTCTTAAGTGCATTACAACGGAGCGGTTGTGATGAAAGAACAGCCCTTTTTGAGGTTTGAAGTTCTGTTGGTCAGGTAGGCGATAGGCAATAAAGAGTGCACCAAGCAATGAACCGACAACGAAAAACAGTACAGTTGCATGCCAATCGAAATAGTCTGTAATTAAGCCGCCTAATACACGTCCGAAGATTCCACCCAATGAGTTGGCCGCAATATAACCTCCAATCGCGACAGCAAAGGCTTTGGGTGTTAACTCCTCAACCATATAGGCAACCGCCACACCAGCAAACGCCGCCACAGCGATGCCCATAAATGCGCGGGCAATAACGAGTTGCAACAAGGTAGTCGTGAACACCATGCTTAACCCTATTAATGGGATAGCGAACAGACTGAACAGAATAATGGGTTTACGACCAAAGGTTTCAGAGGCAATTGCCCAAGGTACCAAGCTAATCGAAAGGCCGAGTGTTGTAGCAGCAAACAACCAGTTGATCTGAGTTTCAGATACTTGGAAGTGCTCCGCCATGTGCGGCAAGATTGGCTGAAAGAGGTAAAGGTTACAGAAAATGATAAACGAGCCAATCGCCAATGATTGGGTGATGCGTTTGTATTGAAGACTGCCTTTATCAAACATTTACGTTGTGCCTGCACGAGTTAGTAAGCTATTTGTGAACAAGTTATCAGCACAAGTGTGATTAAAGAAATATATTAAAAATATCACCTATATATATTAAATATATCGCCATGCTTGAATCAAAACCTCTTCGACATTTTCTGGCTGTTGCGCAGTTTGGTAACTTCACTCAGGCCGCCAAAGCGCTGCATATCGCGCAGCCCGCATTGAGCATTTCTATTAAAAAACTAGAACAGACGCTTGAGTTGATTCTATTCCGTCGAGGCGATAAATCCGTCACTTTAACGGAGGAGGGCAAAGTACTGTTTGAGCATGCAAAGCGAATCGCCCAGCAGTTTGATGATGCTCAGCTCGCGATGAATGAACTAAAGGGGCTAGAAAAAGGCGAGGTTCGATTAGGCGCTCCAAGTATGATGGGCAGTTACTTTTTCCCCCAAGTAGTGATGGCATTTAAAAGCCAATACCCAAACCTAAAGTTGACCTTGATTGATGCTGGCACCGCATCGATTCGTGAAATGCTGTTAAACGGCGAACTCGATATTGGCGTAATTAATCATGAGAACGTTCCAGATGATTTGGAAACGGATCATCTGTTAAGCTCAGAAATGTTAGCTGTAGTTGGCAAAGATCACCCACTGGCAACGCAACCATCCATCACCTTTGAAGAATTCTTTGCTCAAGAGCTGATCATGTTTAAATCGGGCTATTTCCACCGCGATTTTATTGATGCGACCTGTAAGAAGTACGATCTTGATATGACCATTGCGTTTGAAACCAACTTGCTCCCGATGATTCTTTCTATCGTTAAACAAGAGTTTGCGATCACCGCGCTGTTGAGCTTAGTGACGGAATATGAGAAAGACGTGATAGGCGTGCCATTTAAAGACCCTGTAAAACTGAATCTATCGTTGGCCTGGAGAAAGGAAGGGTATTTGTCGAAAGCCGATAGAACCTTTATTGATTTCGTTAAGCGGTATGTGTGATTTAGTAAGATTTAAATAAACAAAGCCCGAACATCCTAGATTGGATATTCGGGCTTTGTTGTATAGAAGTATGACTGGCTCAGAGCACGTTAGGTGTTTTTTGAGTTATACATCTTATCGAAGTTTTTCTGATTCCAGCCGACCATCACTTGATCGCCGATTTTAAGCACGGGGATAGAACGAGCACCCATTGCTTGCAATTCTTTACGGCCACGCTGCATCTTTGCATTCGTCAGGCGGTAAACAATTTTCTTAGAGTCTAAATACCTTTGGGCATCTTTACAGTGCGGGCATTTGTCTGCGACGTACAATACAACACGTTTCATTTTTACAATCTCTTTTTGAGTGTAGCTCTTGGTGAATCTCGCTAAAGTGTAACGAATCCTAGGTGATTAGAAAAGTGTGATCAGTTACACTATGCGGCTCAATTTTCAAGACCACAACGTATTGTCGTGGTGTAACTTGTACGGTCTTTCAGCATGCATCCTTCTTTACGCTATATTCAAGGCTATCCTAAGCACATTCTTGATCCTGTTACTCAACTTGTAGAGTCGGGTAAATTGGTGCCTTGGTTTGAAGCTCGCTACCCAAAGAATCATGAAATAAAAAGCGAGAAAGCCCTGTTTGACTATGCGATTGAGATAAAAAATCGCTACATGAAAAAAACACCACCGATCAGCAAAGTGATTTACGACGGCAAGATACACCTAATCAATAATGCGTTAGGTCTGCATTCTTACGTTGCTAAGAATCACGGTGGAAAGATCAAATCAAAGAATGAAATTCGTATCGCCAGTGTTTTTAAAAATGCACCAGAACCTTTGCTAAGAATGCTGGTGGTACACGAACTGGCGCATATCAAAGAGAAAGAGCACGACAAAGCCTTTTACCAACTATGCTGTCACATGGAACCGGAATATCATCAACTTGAGTTGGATGCCCGTTTATTCATGATGTATTTAGATTTAAAGAAGTAGCCCAATGAGCCAATCACAAAATAGAACGACGCTAAGCCTGTCGAAAAACAGCACTTCATCAGCAAAAACAAAAGACAACCAAGCTGATGTTAAGCCAAGTACAGCTAAGCCAAGCAGCGACAAGCGTATTTCTACAAAGAACACATCTGATAAAAGCCGCAAGAATAGTGCACCTAAAGGCGCGGGCAATAACAAAGCAAAGCGACCTTTTGCAAAAGATAGCAGAGGTAAACCGGGTGCCAATAAAGGATCATCGAATAAGGGTTCTTTCAATAAAACGGCTTTTAACAAGAACGCAGCTCAGAAAAGACGCTCGGCTGAAAAACCTCAAGGTGGATTACACCCAAGAAACCAGCACACTGGCCGCTATAACTTCGAGTTACTAGTTGCAGCCTTGCCTGAGCTAAAAGAGCATCTGATCAAGAATCCGGTTGGCGAAGACACCATTAATTTCTCTGATCCATTGGCTGTTAAGCTACTCAACAAAGCTTTGTTGGCGCATCACTATGGCGTTAAACATTGGGATATTCCTGCTGGTTACTTGTGCCCGCCAATTCCTGGTCGTGCAGACTACATTCACAGAGTGGCCGACATCCTTAATAGCGATGGCCAAGGTGAACCCTATAACCACGCGTCTGTGAAAGCATTAGATATTGGTGTCGGTGCAAACTGTATCTACCCAATCATTGGTGCGACAGAGTATAAGTGGCGTTGTACAGGGACAGATGTTGATTCAGTCTCCATCAAAACAGCGAACTTCATAGCGGAAAGCAACCCTAATCTAAAAGGTAAGATCCGCGCTCGCCTACAAGCTGACTCTGAATCTATCTTTAAGGGCGTGATTAAGGATAATGAACGTTACGATGTCACTATTTGTAATCCTCCATTCCACAGCTCTCTTGAAGAGGCTGAAAAGGGGTCACAACGTAAACTGGATAATCTAGCGGCGAACCGTGCTAAGAAAGCCGGTCAGTCATTCAAACCTGAAACGAACAAGAAGCCAGTTAAGTTAGATAAATCAACTAAGCAAGCTAAACCAACCTTAAACTTTGGTGGTCAAAAAGCCGAGCTTTGGTGCTCAGGTGGTGAAGCCGCTTTCATTATGAAGATGGCAAGAGAGAGTCAACTTTTTGCTACTCAAGTTTTGTGGTTTACGACATTGATTTCTAAGAAAGATAACGTCGATATGGTTCGTTCAGAGCTTGGCAAGCTTAGAGCTAAACAAGTGAAAGTCGTCGAGATGTCACAAGGCCAGAAGGTAAGTCGCTTTATCGCATGGACCTTTATGGACGATGAGCAAAGACAAGAGTGGATCGCGCTAAAATAGCGGCTGCACTTAGTTAAGATATTAAGCTGAAATACGGACGGGCTTGTTGTTAACGCAACAAGCCCGTTTTTTTTGTGTTTTGCATATAACCTAAGCAGAAAGCAACTCATCTAACTTACTCTGATATTTCTGCTCTAGAGCTTTGTTACCTGCTTTGTTTTCGAGATCGACCAAGATTTTAAGCGATGGAATTTGATAGCCATAACGCTGGTGGAATTTGAATAAACGGATTCGAGCGTCATTGTAATCGGCGTCACTCACTTCAATTTTTGATAACTGTAGTATCGATTTTACGCGGTTTGGATCGTGGTCAATCGCTCTGCTGAAGTAGTACTTCGCTTGGTCGGTATTGCCAGCCTTAAATGCGCAAAACGCGGCGTTTTCATAACTTGCAGACACCAAGTAGTAGTAGGGTTGGTCGATGGCGCGATTGAAGTAATTATCGGCTTGTTCGTATTCGCCCTGTTTACACAAGAAGGTACCGTAGTTGTTCAATACATTGCCATTTCTTGAATCAAGACTGAGTGCTTTGCGGTAAGTGCTTCTCGCTTCATCTACTTCACCCACTTGTTCGTAGTAATGCGCCATTGAAAGCCGAGCACGGTAGTAGCTAGGTGCGTGTTTAATCGCGAGCTCAAGGTTTTCACGCGCTCTCACCATATTGCCTTGTCCCATATAGCCCAAACCTAATTCGATTCGAGATTCAGACATCGCGATAGGATCACTTTCAATCTTTGGCGGTCCTTCAGTGACAGAGACACAACCGGCCAAGGAAAGCGAGGCAAGTAGTACCACACTTGATAACGAAAGAGGGCGGGACAACGAAATCGGATTTGAAAATGATGGCTTGGCAGGCATGTGAAGCTCCTTATGAACACCAACCCATCATATGAAATCAAACCCATTGAAGTCGTAAATCTATCATGGAATGCGACCCACACACCATAAAAAAACCGCGTCCAATTCGTCGTTTTATCAACAACATACTGAACACGGTTTATGTGTTTGTGAATCGGAAGAAAGAACTTAATCGTCTTTGGTAAAGTTGTCTTCGCTGAAATGATCCAGATCGTAAGGCGTTTGTTGGTAAACGCAGTAGTTTAGCCAGTTTGAGAACAACAAGTGTCCGTGGCTGCGCCAGCTTGCAACCGGTTTGTTGTCTGGATTGTTATTCGGGTAGTAGTTGATTGGTATCACAGGCTCCATGCCTTCACCCAAGTCTCGAATGTACTCATTGTGAAGTGTGTGAGAGTCGTACTCAGGGTGACCCGTTACAAACACGTTTCGCTTATCTTTGGTTGCTGCTAGGTATACGCCTGCAACATCAGAAGTTGCAAGAACATCAAGGTCAGTATGTTCCGCTAAGTACTCTTGAGAGAAGTCCGCATAGCGAGAGTGCGGAGCTAAGAATGTATCGTCGAAGCCACGTAAAATAGGGTGGTATGGGTTATGTATCTCGTGGTTATAAACACCAGACAGCTTCTCTTTACGAGTGCGTTTTGGCAAATCATAGAGTAATTTCAAACCAGCCTGAGCCGCCCAACACACGTATAGCGTTGAAGTAACGTGCTTGTTTGCCCATTCCATGATGGTTTTCAGGTGATCCCAGTAGATCACATCTTCAAATTGAACCAAGCCAAGCGGCGCACCAGTGATGATCAATCCATCAAAGTTTCTTTCTTTGACCATTTCAAATTGGCGGTAGAAGTTATCAAGGTGTTCAGTCGGTGTGTTTTTACTTGGTCGGTCATCAATGCGCAGCAACTCTACATCCACTTGCAATGGGCTGTTCGATAGTAGGCGTAAAAATTGAGTTTCAGTTTCAATCTTCTTCGGCATTAGGTTGAGGATCAAGACTCGAAGTGGACGAATTTCCTGTGTCGATGCTCTTGATAACGGCATAACGAAGATGTTTTCTTCACGAAGAACATCGGATGCTGGCAATTGGTCTGGAATGCGAATAGGCACAGCTTTCTCCCTAAGCTAGATATGTAGACGTCTATACATCTAAATCTATAGTAGTTTGATACGCTTGTCGATATGCAAAATGGATAGATGTAAATTATTTGTGTTTTCTATCAGAAGCAATCCACGCGCTTCGAGGGGAGTCTCATTGTATTCAGTGATTGTCTGAGTCGTGTGTAAGTACTTGGTTTTCGTATGCTGAGCAGAGGCAGTTATCAGAGCAACTCGTTACTATTTACGATAAACTCATGTTTTCAAATTAGCCTGTACAGTGACAGATGAAGTTAATACTCATTCGAGGGTTGCCCGGTTCTGGCAAATCAACAAAAGCAAAAACCTACGATGCATTGCATGTCGAAGCCGATATGTATTATGTGAATGAGCAAGGTGAGTACCATTTTGATCCTAGGCAGCTGCAACAAGCTCATGAGTGGTGTCAAAACACAGCTGAAAACGGCTTAAAGCAAGGGTTTGATGTGGTTGTTTCGAATACCTTTATTAAGCATTGGGAAATGAAAGCCTACCGCCAACTTGCACTCAAATATAAAGCAGAATTAATTATCGAAGTGTGCCGAGAGCAATATGGCACTATTCACGACATTGAACCTTCAGTAATTAAGCGTATGGCGAAAGACTGGCAAGAATAGCCTCGTTCTTCTTCTGCTTGCGTGGCTGAATGGCAAATAGAATTAAATTAATAGAACAACTTCAAGGTAACGATTGAAATGGCAAAGCGCTCTGTTGTGGTCGACATGACTTCTTATGGTATCTATTCCACATGGGATTCAAAATCTAAAGATCTTCCAAAAATCCAAGAGTTCACCACCACCGTTGATGCTGAAATCGACGTAGAGTTTGGCTATATCCTGAATATCAAAAAAGCCAAAGGTGAGAAGATCCGTTACTGCATTTATCACCCAAACATCACCACAGACAAAGGTGAAGTGCTCGAACCGTTTGATGGTGAGGAGTATGTCGGTAACAATGACTGGGATTTCTACTTAGGTGACACTATCTGGGCTCCTGTCTCGAACAAGCTAGGAAAGTGGCGCATGACGGTTGAGCTAAAAGGCAACATCATCGCCGACAAGACATTCGACCTAGTAGCAAAAGACGAAGGCCAATTCTGGAAGCGTAGAGGGTTTTAGGTTCGACCTTCTATGTTCACCTAAACAACAAAAAGCCGAGCATCGTGATGATGTCTCGGCTTTTTTCATTGTGCTAGATAGAAGTGACTACCTAACTAATGGATTCGATTATTGCGTTACGTAAGCTACAACAAACTCAGTGATTGCGACCATGTCTTTCACTGCAATGTACTCTTCAGTGGTGTGAACTTTCGCCATACCAGTAGAAAGGTTAACTGTTGTCAGGCCTTTTGCGTTGAAGTTGTTTGCATCGCTACCGCCGCCAGTGCGTTTAGTGTTCGCTGTGACGCCAAGCTTCTCAAACGCCGATTTGATAGAAAGAATGTGCGGATGATCGTCTGCAATAACGAATGCATCGTAAGCACGAGTTGATTCGATTTCTACTTCAGCGCCGAACTGCTTAGCACTTTCTTGGAATGTAGAGATCATATGTTCAACTTGAGCCGTTAGCTTTTCGCCGTTTAGAGAACGTGCTTCAGCCACGACTTTAAGCTCTGGCATTACGATGTTAGTTGCTTGACCACCTTCAACAATACCAACGTTTGCTGTCGTTTCTTCATCGATACGAAGTAGGTTCATCTTAGTGATAGCGTCTGCAGCAACTTGAATTGCGCTGATGCCTTCTTCTGGTGCTAAACCAGCGTGAGCAGGGCGACCTTTGATTTTAGCAACAATCTTCTGCTGGCCAGGCGCTGCGTTTACGATAGTGCCAATTGGACCGCCTGTATCAAGTACGATTGCGTGCTCAGATTGAATGTAAGACATATCGAAGTTCAAAGAGCCGAACAGACCGCCTTCTTCGAATACAGTAAATGCAATCTCGATAGTTTTGTGCTCTTGTCCTTCAGCTTTAATGCAACGAACCGCTTCCATGATAGCTGCGATACCAGACTTGTCGTCACCACCTAGAATTGTGTTGCCTTTTGAACGGATGATACCGTCTTCGATGATTGGCTCAATGCCGATGCCTGGCGTTACTGTGTCCATGTGGCAGCTGAACACTGTGCTACCTGGAAGAGTGCCATCTAGACGAGCGTAGATGTTGAAACCATTAGACACTTCTTCAGGAACCGCCAGTTTGTGAACTTCAAAACCTAGTTCACCGAGTTGCTCAGCCAAAGCTTCAGCAATCGCTTTTTCGTTACGAGATTCACTATCAATTTTCACTAGATCGCAGAAATGTTCTACAAGACGTTGTTCATTAATTTGGGTCATTGTTAATTCTCATTATGCTTCCGCTTGTTCAAAAAGAAGCCGCGGAGGTAGGAACAGGAAAATCACTATAACGCCAATGAGGTAGATGATTGTCTGAGTTAAATCAAGAAAGTTGCCTGATTATTCTAATTAATGAGAAAAACCCAATTCAGATCCACCAGTGCGCAGGATTTTAATCTGTATATCTGTCGGGTATAATGTTTGACCGCTCTTAAAAAAACGTCAATAAAATTGGAATTCAATCAATAATGGCCCTGATAAATGAATAGAAACAATGTGTTAGGTTCATTCCTTTTCGTGGTGCTGATGAGTATTGTGCTGGGGCTGTATTTGCTCTATCCAACTTATGACGACGATTTAAAGCATATTCGCCCTGAAAACCCGAGTGTTTATAGTCCAGAGAAAGAGTTATCACTCTCTCAATATGGATCTGCGTTGATCGATATTCTCGATGTATCTCGTGGTGACCCTAATTTAGCTTCCCTACAACTTGAGGCTCTCCAAGCCAAGTTCCCAGACCAAGATAAAGCCATCTATCGTGCTTACGAATTGATGATTTTGTCGAACCTCGCGCAACATAAGTTGGATACCAAAGCGGTTTCCGAATACGTCAGGCAGATTAAAGCACTCGCACAACACGAACATATGGGTTGGCTAAAGGCCCAATCTCTCGTTGAATTGGCGATTGAATACATCAGTAAGGGTGAGCTAGCGGAATCTGAAATCCAAATCAGAGCAGCGATAGATATCGCAGAATCGCTTCACTATGAAGAGTTGTTGATTAAGGCCTATAACACGGCTGGTGTCATCAATAACATCCGCAATGACTTTCCTGAAGCTCAATACTTTTTCCATAAAGGTTTAGACCTTGGTAAGAAGTACCCTCATCACATCTACAACAGCAAGTTAGTGTCAAATATGGCACTGCTTTATATCTATTTGGAAGACTGGCCTAAAGCGCTCAAGCTGATTAAAAGAGCCAAAAAGCTCTATTACAAGAGTGGACTACTCGAAGCGTCTACCATCGGCGTGCTGCATGTGAATGAGTCTTTTGCTTATCTGCGCAGTGGTGATTTAGTCAAAGGCCGAGAAGCATATCAAAGTGCGGCTAAGCTAAATGGCGATAACGTGAGTGAACGATACAAAATTATCCTATTAAAAGCAGAGAGTGATGTGTTGTTGGCGGAAAAGAACTTTGAGTCAGCACGACAATTCGCAAACTTGTGTCTTAGATACCCAGGCGTGGACAAATACACACTTCAATTGGGGCAGTGTTACCTAAATAGAGCCTTAGCGAACATTGGTTTGAACCGAGATAATTTTGTTTTTGCTGATCTAAAGCGATCGTCTGCAATGTTCGATGTTGTGGGGACTCGCAGCTGGAAGGTCCTCGGCTTAAGAACACTTGCTGAATACTATGATTCAAGAGGCGACAGCGAGAACGCACTTCGCTACTTCAAGCTCTATTACAAGGGTAATAAAGCGCTGCTATTTGATAAGCGCCAGAGTGATATCTTTTTACTCGAGCAAGATTTCGCTACGGCATCATTAGCTCAAGAAAACGAACTGCTTAACGCAGAAAAAGAGTTGGGTGAGCTGACATTAGATAAGCAGCAATTACGGAATCGAATCGTCGTCGCTTTGGGTATCATGGTGATGATAAGCGCCACGTTACTATTGATAAGGTTACGCTCGATCCAGAAGACCAACAAAGAACTACTTAAGCAATCAACAAGATGCGAACTGACAGGCTTATACAATAGGCGTTACTTAGAGCAACGGTTAACTCAGCCGATGCCACATCATTTGTCGTCGTTTGGGTATACGCTCGCTATTCTAGATTTAGACCGCTTCAAACAAGTTAATGACACTTATGGGCATGATATTGGTGACCAAGTGCTGGTGGAAGTTGCTAAGCGTTTAGAGAAAATCTTATCAACAAACGATGTAGTGGCAAGATGGGGTGGGGAAGAGTTTGTTTTGTTGCTGGCTGGGAATCAAGATCCTAATAAAGAGCTTAAGCTTATAAGGCAAGCGATCGCTAACCGAGCGATTGAAACGCATTCTGGCCCATTAGAATTAACCACATCGATTGGTGCGACGACTCATCTAACGGAGCAACAGTTGAATAGCCGTACCTATAAGAAACACTTGAAATCGGCAGACGATGCTTTGTATCAAGCTAAGCAGTCAGGGCGCAATAAAGTCGTTATCATTTGAGTTCCTAAACTTAGTTAATCCCCTGCAATCAAGAAACCTGAACTTCAATAACTAAGCGAATAAGAGTGCTTATCTGAACTAATACGGCTATTTACTCTTATTCGCTTAATTCATACTGTGATTTGGCTTGGTGGGTTACTTAGCGACACCTTGAAGCATTTCAACCAATTCGCCTTCTGTCGCTGGTTCGCTAGCGAGTTCAATCACAGCCGAAGCTCCTCCCTTTAACATGTAGGCTTGGGTTCCGCAGTGGTCATAGTGGAACCATTTACCATCTACACATACGTCGGTATAACATCTTGGGTCTTGTTTAAGTTCCATATCAATTTCCTTATTAACATTTGCCTAACGTTTTTCAGACTAGTTGATCACAAATCTAGGTAAATTGATCTAAATCAATCTAGAGTGTAATTGATGATTTAATTATCAAAATAAGAGAGGTGTGTCTAGCGAAGGAGCGACCTCTCGTTGGGCACTGCGCTCAAAGGTCGTGATTCTGGTTGGCAACTCTCGCTCTTTTGCTTGCCAGGTGATGCTTTTCTACATACGCTAGCTACTCTCTTAATCCCTATACAGACTTGATTGTGTTGGAAAATGACTAATATCTTTATCGTTGTAATTGTTCTGGTTGTGTTGTTTTACTTTATTCAAAAGTATGTGGTGAAACACGATGACACCAAAGACCACGCTTATCAGAAGAAAGGCGCGTTGATGTCGGCGCAACAGGCGACATTCTATAATGCGCTAAAATCAGCTGTGGGCAACCATGGGGAAGTGTTTGCTAAAGTCAGCATGTCGAACGTACTTGTTCCTGCTAAGACGAACAATAAGAAGAATTGGTTTATCGCCAACAACAAGATCTCACGTAGTTATTTCGACTTTGTTGTTTGCGACCCGCGAACGCTAGAGCCCCGCGTTATTATCGAACTTGATAACGGCAAAGAGCTCAATAAAGGGAAAGTCGATCGCGAAAAGCTACTAATTCACGTGTGTAAATCGGCAGGTTTACCTCTGATTGGTGCATCTATTAAACACAGCTACCAAGTGAGCCGTTTGAAGAGGTTACTGGCAGCACACATCGATTTAATCGAGCCATCAAAAGAAGTGCGATTTTGTAAGAAGTGTGGTAGCCCAATGATCATCAAACTGGCAAGCCAAGGCGATTACAAAGGCCGACGCTTCTTCACTTGTAGCCGCCAGCCAAACTGCACCTATACCGAAAACTACAACGTTGTATTCGATGTTGAAGAATAGTTGGTATCGATAGTAATGCATCCGGTTGGACTCCATTCAATCGCTTAGATACGAATAAGTTATACAAACTAAAAAGCCGAGCATTGATTATGCTCGGCTTTACTAATATTAAGTGGATTGGTTTAGACTAAAACGCGTAACGCATACCGAGCTGTAGCTCATCTTCGTCGTTATCGCCTTGCCCACCTTCGCCCTCGTCTAACATGTTAAACTTATAACTACCAAAGAAGGCCACATCGCCAATATAACGTGCGTATTCTAGACCGATAAAGTTAATGTCGTAATCTGCAATATCGTCAGCTTCAAAGTAGCTGTAGGTCAGGTTGACGGTGTTGGCACCAAACGAGTATCCCAAGTAAGCATCGGCAGAATCGTAGTCTGAATCTTTTACGCCTAGACCTGAAATACTACCAAATTGATAGAGTGCGGCGAACCAAACCCCCTGATCGTTGGTGTACTTAACCGCACCAATATAGGCATCAGAAGTTTCTGTATCTGTCCCAACGCCATAGGTTTCATCACTTGACGCATAACCGACGCCAATATCTAACCCAATCGAAGTGCTGCCGGCGACAACTGCACCGAAGCCGTCACTTTGTGCTGATTCACTATCTGAATTGAAATTGCCATCAATTTGAAAGGTGATGTTGTCGCTTGTCAGTTCATAACGTAAAACATTTTTTGCTCGATCAGCAGTCGACACCGTGTATTCATTGATATAGCCGCTGAAGGTTTCAGCCATATCCGTCCAATCGGTTAAGTAGGTAACGGCATTATTTTGGTGGCCATAATAGACGTTACCGTGATTGGTTTGAACACCCGTATATAAGAATCGAGTGTTAATGCCGATATCATCTGATGCGCCATCTTCAGACTCTGTTAGTTCGAATTCATATTTCCCAAAAAAGGAAACATCGTCCGACGCTTTTTGTGTGCCATCGACACTTAAGCGGACACGTGATCTATCACTATAGGTGCTACTATTACCAGCACTTTTATTCGCATCAGAGAAATTCCCTCGAACTTCTGCGCGGCCGCCGATATTGAATACTGTTTCATCTGTCTCATAAATGGTCGCCGCCGATACGGCAGATGTCGATAGTATGCTCGCCACTGCAATGGCGATATGTGATTTTTTCATAATTTATTCCCTATTTTTCACACTTGTATTTATCGCAAACCATAAATTCACGTATAGCATTGAATTTAGATTATTGATTCCTACAGGTTATGAATATAGGCGCGCTTTACCATTATGCAAATTTCATTATGTATTACTGTGCTGTATGTATTCAAAATAGCTATGATGTGTGGGGTTGGGTTTTGAATTGCTTATAGATTGTTGCTCTTGAGGGAGATTAATTGTAGCTGATGTTTTTCGACTATAGAGTGCTATCGTATTTATGTATGTTGGTAATAACCCGGCCACTTTATATGAAAAATCCGAATTTAGTCATTGCGGCCTAGTAATTCGATGACGACGATTACAAAATCGTGGTGATTTTTATGAATGATGTATTTCAGTGAGTTACAAAGCCTCTGCGTGCCTTTCACTTATAATGATCAAAATACTACGGTAACCCAATGGGCAAGCAAAATTTTTGACACTAAATATAGGCATTGATCTATACCTGTATGGTTACTGTAAAGGCCAAGAAAAACGGTATAGACAACAAAAATCCCAAATTGAACACATTAGGTTAGTTAATTGGTTGTCATCAAGGATTAGAATTTTTTCTAACTAAACTTTGTTTTTCAGCGGTTTGACGATAATCTGGGTGTAAAATCGACATGTTGTTATGTCTTTGATTGCAAAGTGAGCAAACGAATCGCAAGATGCCAGTTAATACTTGCACCATCTGTTTATCATGGATATCATCATTGGCGTTCTAAGGGAATGCGTCCGTAGCTCAGTTGGTTAGAGTACCGCCTTGACATGGCGGGGGTCGGTGATTCGAGTTCACTCGGACGCACCATTCCTTTTTTAATTTTTATTGCATAACTATTGAGTTTGTCACAATGGTAGTAATAAGAAATGAGAACATCGCCCGCTTAGCTCAGTTGGTTAGAGTACTTGCATGACATGCAAGGTGTCACTGGTTCGAGTCCAGTAGCGGGCACCAAATTCGTTCTTTATGAACAAGCAAAAAAGCCCACCTAGTGTGGGCTTTTTTGTGTCTGCGTTTCTGGAAAGTATCTTAAATAGCATCATTCTTGTCTGCCTCCCCGTTGAATAATTATTGGATGGGCTAAGTGACTCATATCTCTCAAACTCGATTTGTGACCGCGTGGTGACCATGCTGTGACAACCTTCTAAGCATCTACAGTTTGGAGTAACAGAACATTTAAGAAATAGTCATCAGCACATTTTTAAAAAGAATGCTCTCGTTAATCTGAGTCTGGTGCGGTTTGAAGGGTCCAGCACTACGGTTAATGCAAAACTACTATAGAACTTAGGCTCAAGTTATCAACGTTAACTTTGTGCGGCCAGTGAAGTGGGTGTGCAACAAATTATAGTGTTCTTGTTAACGGGTGATGGCTGATGAGTTATTTCAAGGTGAACTAGGCGCCAGTTGTAGGTGAGGGTAGATTCAAGCAGAGTATAGAAATGTTCAAAAATGGGAAATAGAAAAGAGCCAAATAAACATGGGTTCATTTGGCTCTTTTTTGAGTAGCTCTCATTAATGCAATTGCTTCAAAGAAAAACTGATCCGTGATTGCATTGCAATCAACAGCCAACTGGCATCTCGATTATTTGGCTTGTCTTTACATAGATGTAGTGCTTTTAGTACACCGCGCGTGACTGAATCAATAAAGACATGTTCATGATGGAATTTATCTGGCCACAGTTCAGTACGTTACTTGATAAGTTCGTAAATTTCATCGTATAGCCAATCAATATCTTGATGAGAGATTTTCTGAAAACGCTGAGCCTGAAGAATGTCACAGCACAAACTGGTGCAGTGAATAGCTAGAGGTGAATAAGCCATTTACTTTCCTCCATTTAAATTAGCATCTAATAACTTTTCAAAAGCACTGCCGTCTTGCCTGGTTAGGTTTGGTATATATCGGCTGTAAACTGTGAACAGCATTTTTGTAGAGGTATGGCCCATTTGGCGAGCTATCCACTCAGGTGCTTCTCCGGCTGCTAACCATAATGTTGCAGCCGTATGTCGAGTCTCATAAGGGCGGCGATATTCCATTCCCAAGTTTTTAAGTGTCGGCTTCCAGATTCGGTCTCTGACGTTACCTTTATCTAAAGGGTTTCCAGCTGCATTGCAGAACACATACTCCTTAGTACCAGTCACTTTGTATTGGGATTTTATAGCTTTAAGTACAACAGATGATATTTGAATGTCTCTTGTTGAACCCACCGTTTTCGTTGTGTCTGAACGGCCGTGTACAAACGTTTCTCGAACTGAAATTAAACCACGCTCAAAATCTACGTACTTCCATTTCAGACCATCGATCTCTGAGGTGCGCATTCCGGTGAAGAAACGAACGGTGAAGTAATCTATAAAATCGGAACGTACCGATGATAAAAACAAGTTCACTTCGTTAAAATCAAACGGGTTTACATTAGTGCGTTCAACACGTAGTGGTTTGATGTTTTCAAACGTCGAACGAAAATCATAGCGATCTCCGGCTTCGCTCAAAATCATGCGCAGTGGTGTCATGACATGATTAATGAACTCGGCAGATAATTTTTTGCCGTTGTTACGCGGTTTCACTAAAGAAGCACGGTACTTAAAGATGTCAGGTCGAGAGATCTTCGCGACGTCTAAATGCCCGAAGTGAGGTACAAGGTACGACCATAAGTAGATCTTCATACTGTCCTTATAGCTTTCTTTCCAACGCACTTCGTTTTCGTCGTACCACTCCTGTGCGAAGCTTTCGAACAAGACAGTTTCAATTCCTTGTAGCCCTTGTACTGCCGTTTTGTAATTACCAAGTAATTCCTGTTTGCGTTTTTGAGCTTGGATGTCTTGTTTCAAAAATGTTTGAGCTTTCTTAGACTCAGGGAAGTACTCACTATATACAAAACAACTCAGGCGAATGTCCGCTTCAATTTGATTTAGCAGTTTCTGTAGCTTGCGTTGGTTTACTTGAGTTGCAGGCAGTGCAGTTTGCTCACGGCAACGCATACCTTCATATCGGAAGTCGAGATAGAGCTTACCGCTACGTGAATTGATACTACCCATGACACACCCTCCCGCCAGCCATTGGAATATACTGAAGGTTACGTGATGCAGATTGGTATAATTCTGCCTCTACCTCTTCCCAAATGTAGAGAATTTTTCTACCATTGAATGGTCGAATGTAGTGTTTACCTTCGATGAAAATTGAATCTCGCAGAGTCGAATTGATATAGTTGGCGCTAAATTTGATACGACCTGCAAGCTCTTTTGCTGTAAGTAATAATTGGTCCATTTGACCTCCATTGTTTGTGTTTTAACAAGACACAAAATCAGCTTAACTATACTTTTGTGTTTTATCAAGACACATTATTATATCTTTTAGGAATTGATGTGTGATTAGATATAACTTAAAGGAACTTATAGATAAAAAATCAGCGGAAGAGGGACGGAAGATCTCTGGAGCTCAAATTGCTGCCGAAATAGGTATTCAGCGTTCGGCCATGGCGAAAATGATCCGAGATGAAGGGTACACTACAACCACAAAAACTCTTGATGCCTTGTGTCAGTACTTTGATTGTGATGTGTCAGAGGTTATTTGGTATCAGAAAAGGAATATTAGCTAAAAACTTATCGAGTGAAATGTAGGGTGTTTTTAGTCGTCACTTTACAATAGGTGTAGGCTGCTGTTTTAAAGCATTCAGCAAGGAGCGTTTATTCATGGATCTTTACACCATAAATACAGTCAGCCCTAGTTTCGAGTAGACAGATAATGTTCCATCTAGAACATCACCAATCTTATCGGGTTGTCTCGAACGAACCTTGATTTATCTAGGTAGACTTTCGTCAAAGTGAGCAGTCAATTGATAGGCTTCTGGTTGTTCTTTTAGCAGCTTTTGGTCTTGTATGACGCCCATACGTCGCAAGTAATAACTGACTAAAGCTCCACGAGTTACTATTTCCATCTTCTTGTTTTTCATAGCGTAGTCGTCAGCAACAACAACTTGTTGTTGCTCAGACAAGTAAGGGTTAGGTGTAATCATTAACTTAACTTGATGGTTCCAGTTGTCATCATGTTCTCGCATTTTTGGTGACTTATCCATTAAGTCAGGTTCGTTCCTAAAGCGACTTAACACGAAATCTCGAAATTCATTTTTCTCTTCACAATATGCTCTTACATGCCACCTGATCCCATCATAGACTAAGCTGTGAGGCGCAATAATTCGACCTCGAACCTCAGGTGTAGAGAGCGATACATAGTCAATATCGACGCGAAGGTTAGCCCTTGCTGCCGCAATTAATCCTCGAACAATGCTTGGTGATATAGCCCTTTCAGGAACGTTCAATACGGTCGATTGAGCTTCCCCCCAATTAAAGAACTCGAAGGTCTCTTCTTGGTTATATTGCTGATGAAGCATAAGTAGATACTCATGAGCAGTGCCTTGAGTAAATAAAGGCTTAAAGTTGTCTGCTGGCCTATAGCCTTTAATTGTTCTATCCAGTATCAATTGACCTTGGTCAGTTAAGCTAATGTACTTGTTGATATCCCTAGAAGCTTGTTGTCTCCCTATGTGAAAAGCATCACATAGGTGATTTGTCGTCAGTCGACCCTCCCAAAGAGCAATGATCTCAATTAGTCGAAATCGTACTTGTTGGTCCCATTTGATATCTGCTTGACTCATGTTCGTGCTCATAAATGTTACATGTTGATGTATACAGTATATACATGTAGTGAAAAAGTACATATATTTATTGTGGATATTGGCAAGGGCAAGAAAAGTCAGGAATCTTTACTGTGAGAGAGTCGATGGTATTGAAAGCTGTAACCTGATTTAGTGGCCACAAATTCAAACTGGTTGATTTTCAGTCAAGAAAAACAACATAACTCGAGATAGATACGATGATGTATGCCGGATTGACCAAAGTTATCGCAATAAATTCTTATCAGAAAAACAAGATGTTTTCTGAGTATTCTTTTGACGCTCCCACTCAGATCACTGGCGGTAACGGAGAAGGCAAAACATCACTTTTAAGGCTCATTCCGTTCTTTTATGGAGCGACTGGCACGCAGATCGTCAGGAAATCGAATGTCAATAAGCCCTTTGCCGAATGGTATTTACCACACAACAACAGTTATATTGTTTTCGAGTACATTACTGCTCGTGGTCAAGTTGCTCATGTCATTTGTTATCTGCGTATTTCGGTGATTGCGATCGCTCGTTTCGGTTTATTCCGATCACTTGA